>JAKLIL010000042.1 GCA_022709625.1 Verrucomicrobiota bacterium | reverse complement strand
GCTGCGGCTATAGCGCCACCGATCGACGTCCACTTGTCCCGGGGCGGACATGAACGCGGCGAGGTTCGGCGTGGTCTGGAACATGGCCATCAGGACGGCTTCGGTCTTCATCGGCCGGTCGAGCAGATACGGCGCCAGCAGGCGGTGCGTCGCCAGCGCCGCGTATTGAAGGCCGGCGGCGAGAACGAGGGCGGTCCAGACCAGCCGGCGCAGCCAAATCTTCCGCAGGGCCGCAACGCCCAGCAGCGTCAGCAACAGGACAGGCAAAAAGCACGGCGCGACGTGCCGCGGTTCCCGGACCGGCTCGAGGGTAAACACGGCCAAAGGAACCAGCAGCCACAGCCAGAGATCCATGCGGTCGCGGGCTTCCGGGGCGGCGTCCTTTGACGACGCGGCGGCCCAGACGAAAACCACGGCCGCCGTGCCCAGCAGGACCAAATAGTTCTGGAACAATTGGCCGGGATAAAAGAGCAGCGCCGCGAGCGAGAAACTTTCGGGCGGTCCGATGAGCCGCATCGGCGGGATGACGGTGTTGCCCAACGAGAGATAGTACGCGAACGAGGGCGGCCAAAAAACGTACGCCAGCGCCAGCACGGCGGCGATCGGCGCGCCAAACGCCAACGCCACGCCCGCCGCCCGGCGCCACGCCTTGGCGCGGACGGCGCGCAGGCCTTCGTTGGCCAAGGGGCCGGCCATGAAGACCGGATAGGTCATCTTGATGGAAAAGCCCAGGGCCATGAGCGCGCCGAACAACGGCCAAAATCGGCGCGCGGAGGAAAAGCGATCGCGCTGGAACCAAACGGCGTAATGCAGAGCCACCAGCGCGGCGAGGGGAAATTCCAGATACAACTCGCGCGAGAGGCCGAACAGCGCCGGCGCGGCCAGCGCCGCCAGCAGCAGCAGGGGCGCGAGGCCCGGCACCCGCCAGTGCCGGGCCAGTTGCCAGACGGCACAGGCCAGCACCAGCAGCCAAATTCCGTTGCTGGCCAGAGCAAAGGTAATGGATGAGTCGATCTTCAGCCATTGGCCCAGCAAGAACGGATAGGACGAGGCCACGGGAAATCCCGCCATGCCATCCTGCCCGGCGGCGATTTTGGCGGCCGCCGTGTAGTATTGGAACGGATCCATCCAGGTGAAGCCGTCCCGATTGCGGATGTTGAAGAGCAGGTGGCCCAGCAGCAACACGGCCACGGCAACATGCACCCACCGCGCCTTCACGGGGCCAACTTCGCCTTGATCCGCAGGAACTGGCGGGCTTCCGTAGCCGGCACCGCAATCTGCGAATCCCCCGTCGTGGCATTGGTGACCGCGGCGAGGAATTCCCAGGCATTGGTCTGCGCCGGATTGGCGACGCCTTCCACCGTGTACACCCGTCCGCTCACGCCCCAGTAGACCGCCGCCACCGTCGCCGCGACCGGCCCCACTCCGGCAACGCGGAAGAAACTCGCCGGATTCGTGGGCTGCGTGTCGGCGACGTATTCCCCGTAGTTGGATTGGCCATCCTCGTCGCGGTCGCCGTCGGCCTGGCCGTTGGCCGCCAGCGGATCGAGCCCTTGCGCCACGGCCCAGGTTTCGTAGGCGGTCAACCGCCGTACCACGCGGAATCCGAGCATGACATCCGTCCAGCCGACCGAATAGGAAGCGTTGCGGAAAGCGCACCGCTGGAAGGACGGCTCGGCCGGTTGGCTGAAGAAAAAGGGGGCGAAGCCCCCGCCGCGCGCCACCCGTTGGGTCATGTACGAGGTTTCCGCCGCCGGCCCCGTGGGATCCGGCAACAAGGCCGCCGGATTCGCGTACCAGTTGGTCCCGAGGTAGTCGAGGCACCACTCGTAGACGTTGCCGGCCATGTCGTACAACCCGTAACCGTTGGCCATGTCGTTGGTTTGGCCGAAGTCCGCGCCGCGGAAGGGGATGTTGGTGGACAGGTTGGTGATCACCTGCGATCCGTCGTAATAACCGACCGGGGTGGTGCGAACCGCCTCCGAAAACCACGGATGCATGGGATGGTTGGCCGGCGAGCCGTAGCGGAGATCGGCGTAGTTTGCCTTCGCCGGGTCGATGCTGTAGGCGTAGTTGTTCGTGCCCTGGACCGAATCGTCCGGCCAAGGGAAATGCGTTCCCGGGATCCCGCCGCGGCAGGCTTTTTCCCATTCCGCTTCCGTCGGCAGACGGTAGCCCGCGGCGCTGATATCCACGCTCCAGTCCGGCGGGGCAAAGTCCACGGCCCGCGGCAGCCCTTCGCGGTCGCTCAGGTAGTTGCAAAAGGCCAACGCGCCGTGCCAGGTGACGTAGATGCAAGGGAAGTTCGATTTGCCGGCCGCCACCCAAAACGCGCCGTTGGTGAACGCAATTTGGCAGTACGCCCCGTCGAGATTGAGCAGTTCCCGTTGCGTCCCTTCCGTGTTGTGCACCGTGCCATAGAAATTCGTCACGCCGTTGGTCGTCACGGTATGCGCCACTTCCACCAGGCCGTTGCCGTAGGCCCATTGCAGGGTCCGCGCCATTTCTTCGTTGGTAATTTCGAAACGGCCAACGAAAAACGCCGTAACCGGCACCGCATGCACCGGCACTTCCTTCGCATAGCCCTCGGCGGGATACAGGTTGTTGAAGGAATTGCCCATCAGGAACGTTCCGCCGGGAACCCGCGCCAGCGCGGGCGGGACATGGGCGGCGGCTTCGGGCAACGGCGCGAATTCGTACGCCGTCGACTGGCGCGGCGCGGGCGTCCAGTCGGCCGGGCGCGGAGTTTGCCCCAGCATTTGGGCGGCCGCCGGACCGGCCCATCCGGCGGCGACCCATATGGAAAGCAGGCCGTAGCCGATGGACGCTCGCCGCCGGCGCCGTATTGATCCGTCGAATGCCATGGTGGAAAATTATCTCCTCTGCCCGCCAAAGTACAATGCCATTTCCCGGTCCGCCGGCCAGGCCGACGCCGACCGGTCCGGTTCCGACCGCGGGAAACAAAAAAAAGAGCGGCCGGATGGCCGCTCTTTCGTTTCATCCTTGGGAAAGGATTACTTGCTCATCTTGCGACGCAGCGCCAAGGCCAGCGCGCCGAGGCCCAACAGGCCCATCGTGGCGGGCTCGGGAATGGGCTTCGTGACGGTCGCATCGTAGTTGTCGCCCGCGCTGTCCCAGACAGTGGTGCTGCCTTGGGTCGCGTTGAACCACACGTCGACCGTGTAGGTGCCAGGAGCGGCGCCAGCCAGCACGTCTTCGCCAACGACGTTTTCCCAGGTCGAGTTGCCGTTGTCGCCGGTGTTGTTCAGCCAGCTCAAGGCCATGTCGCCGACAGTCGTGCCGCCATCGAGCGAGTAGAACATCGTCGCCGCCGTATCGGGGCTGCCGCCCGCCCAGGTCTGGACCTGGCCGCCGAGGGTCAGAGAGCCACGGCTGCCGAAGTTGTGGCCTTCGAACGCACCGCCGGTCGCCCAGGCGCCGCTGCCACCAGCCTGATACCACGTGTCATTGGCCACGTCGTAGATGTAGCTCACGCCAACACCCGACAACGTCTGGGCCATGGCCGTACCCGCGATCACCGCCATCGCAACAAATGCCAACAGTTTCTTCATTATCTTTCTCCTCGTTGTGTTTGGTTTCTTTATTTAAATCCCGACAAACAAGTGTCGAATCGCGTGTTAAGGTAGCTGAAGGAGTCCAATCCAGTCAAGCGCTTTTTCTGTTTTTTTTAGAATTATTTTTATCCATTTGCACTGCAATATATTGCAATTGAAGATCGCCTGATTTTGTTGGCGACGCGGCTGGCCTTGATGATCTGCTCGGTCAGGAAGAAGGAGACGGGTTCGTAGTGTTCGAACTGCATGGTGAAGCCGGCGCGGCCTTGGCCAAATCCCGGCGCAGGCCCCTCTACGGTAACTTTTCCAAGCGCCGCCGGACGAGCGGCTGCCATTCGTTATCCAACTCGGCCAGCAGGGCTGCGACTGACGCTTTGGATACCAGCCGGCGAACCGCCATCGCTTCGACAAAACGCAGGTCCTTTTCGCGTCCGGCCGCTAATTTGGAAATCGCCAGATCTGCCGGGGACAGGCAAAGGCCACGGGCCCCGCCCGTATTGGCGTTTTCCACCACGACGGCGCGGGAACGCCAATTCCGTGGCAATACCGCAGTCTCCGGCCCCACGCCGTGCGCATAATAGCCATGAGGTCTCGCTGAACGGCGACAATTCCCCGATCGAGCCGTCGATTAGATTGGCCGGCGCCGAATTCCGGAGGGGATAAAGATCCACTTCCATCGATTGGTTCAGGGGAGGCGCCAGGCGGGGACCGAAGCCAGCAGCGCCTGGCTGCCCAGCACGATGAATTCCGATTCGTTGGTGATGGCCGCCGCCGCCCGCAGCACGTGTTCCAGATGCTCGCGTTTCATCGCGCCTTCTGCCGCTAGATGCCCCAGCGTTCCTGCGGGGTGAGGATCCCGCAGAAGGGATTGTTTTGCCGCAACTGGGCGCCCCGCTCGGATTCGTCGAGCAAGGCGACGCGGATGAACGGCCAATCGCGGAGGAGAATTTCCGCCCAGTCGTCGTGCAACCCGGAGGGGGACTGCTCGCGCCAACGCCGGTTGACCGCCCGGGCCCGTTCGAGGCCCATGGTCAGATCCCCCGTTTCCAGTTTGTCCGCAACGGCCCGGGCCAAGCGCAAACTGCGTTCGTCGATTTGTCCGTGCGTCCTCATTGCAGGAAATGATGCCCCGGCGCCAGCGCCGAATCAATCCCGCAGTTGGACATGCCGGGGCAAAGGGAGTTGGACTTGCATCCCGGGACGACACTCCTCAGACCCGTTGCATTGGCCGGTTGTGGCTACCGGATCTTATTCGCGGCGCGGCGGGCCTTGATGATCTGCTCGGTCAGGAAGAAGGGAACGGCTTCATAGTGCTCGAACTGCATGGTGAAGCCGGCGCGGCCCTGGCTCAGGCTGCGCAGCGTGGTGGCGTAGCCGAACATCTCGCCCAGCGGCACCATGCCCTCGATCACTTTTTGCGCGCCCTTCTCCTCCATCGTTTCGATGCGGCCGCGCCGCTGGCAGACGCTGCCCGTCGCCGCGCCCATGAATTCCTCCGGCGTCGTCACCTCCACCGACATCACCGGTTCGAGGATGATCGGATTCGCCTTGAGGAACATCTCCTTGAACCCGGCGCGGCCCGCCTCCTGGAAGGCGAAGTCGGACGAATCCACCTCGTGGTACGATCCGTCGAGCAGGGTGACCCGCACGTCCACCACGGGATAGCCCGCGTAGGGGCCGCTGCGCATGGCCTTCAGCACGCCTTTCTCGACCGAGGGAATGAAATTGGCCGGGATGCGCCCGCCGACGACTTCGTTGACGAACTCGAAACCCGAACCGGCCTGGAGCGGTTCCAGCCGCAGGCACACGTGCGCGTACTGGCCGCGGCCGCCGCTCTGCTTGACGTGCTTGTACTGCCCTTCGACCGCCTGCGTCGCCGTCTCGCGGTAGGCCACTTCCGGCCGCCCGACGGTCGCCGCCACGTTGAATTCGCGCTTCAGCCGGTCGACGATGATTTCCAGATGCAGCTCGCCCATGCCCGAGATGATCGTTTCGCCCGTTTCCTGGTCGAAGGCGACGGTGAAGGTGGGATCTTCCTCCGCCAGCTTGTAGAGCGCGGCGGAAAGCCGGTCGTTGTCCTCGCTGGAATCCGGCGCGATGGAAATCGACACCACCGGCGCGGGGAACTCGATCGAGCTGAGGTGGACGGGGTGGTCTTCGTCGCAGAGGGTGTCGCCGGTGCGGGTGTGGGCCAGCCCCACCACGGCCACGATGTCGCCCGTGCGGGCCACGTCCAGCTGCGCGGAGTGGTTCGCGTGCATGCGCAGGATGCGGCCGATGCGCTGGGGCTTGTCCAGGGTGCTGTTGAGCACGGTCTGCCCCGCCGCCAGCGTGCCGGAATAGACGCGGAGGTAGGTCAGCTTGCCGGCGTGCTTGTCGGCCACGATCTTGAACGCCAGCGCGCTGAAGGGCGATTCGTCCGACGGTTCGAGTTCGATGGCCGTCTCGTCCGCCGCGGTGGCGGAGACGATCGGCGGAATCTCGTCCGGGGCCGGCAGCAGGTTGACCACGCCGTCGAGCAGGTGCTGGATGCCCTTGTTCTTGAACGCCGCGCCGCAGAACACGGGTACGATGCGGCGGGCAATCGTCGCCTGCCGCAGGATGGCCCAGATTTCGGCTTCCGCCAGGTCGCCCGTCGCGAAGAACTTTTCCAGCAGGGCGTCGTCCTGCTCCGCGCACTTCTCGACCAGGTTCTGGCGCCATTTCCGCGCCTTGGCCAGTTTCTCCGGGGGAATCGACCCCACGCGGAATTCCGCGCTGTCCGGATCGTCGAAATAGATCGCCTGCATCGTCACGAGGTCGACGAGCCCCTGGAAGGTCTCGGCCTTCCCGAGCGGCACCACCACCGGCACCGCGTTGCAGCGCAGTTCGTCCTGGATTTCCGCCAGCACGCCGAAGAAGTCGGCGCCGGTGCGGTCCATCTTGTTGACGAAGGCGATCTTGGGCACCTCGTACTTCTCGGACTGCAGCCAAACCTTTTCGGACTGCGGCTGCACGCCGCCGACCGCGCAGAACAGCGCCACCGCGCCGTCCAGCACGCGCAGCGACCGCTCCACCTCGACCGTGAAGTCGACGTGGCCGGGGGTGTCGATCAGCGTGACCTGGTGGCCCTTCCACTCCAGCGTGGTGGCGGCGCTTTGGATCGTGATGCCGCGCTCGCGCTCCTGCGGCATGAAATCCATCGTTGCGGCGCCGTCGTGCACCTCGCCCAGCTTGTGGGTCTTGCCCGAATAGAAGAGAATGCGCTCGGACACCGTCGTCTTGCCCGCGTCGATGTGGGCCATGATGCCGATGTTGCGCACCTTGCAAAGGGGTACGGTTCGTTCCATATGGGACCTGTTGTGTTCCGGATGCGCAACGCCCCCGGGCTGCCGGCCCGGGGGCGCGCGATCACATGGGCGCGCATCCTGGGACAGAGGGCGGGAAAGCGCAAGAAAAAACGGTTTACCCGGCGCCCCCCCTACGGCACCAGCGGCTGGCCGCCCTGCACCAGGCGGTAGTAGCGCGGCTGCCCCGCCGGCACGCGGTCCTTCACCACGATCGGTTCGCCCGTGGCCAGCCCGCGGATGTTGACGGCGTCGGGCAACAGGTGCCAGCGGGCCTGGGCGCCGCGCACATCGGTATACGTCACGCTGTAATAGATGCCCCGCTCCCCGAGCCACGACAAGGTGACGTCGTCGGCCGAACGGGCCACGGTCAGGGTGGTTTCGCGGAAAGGCTGGACTTCCTCGTGGATCGTCTTGCAGCCGGCCAGCGCCACGAGCCCCATGGCCCCCAGCGCCAGCACGGCGTTTCGGACCCCCTGGACGCGACGGCCCATCGCTGCGCGCCTTTCGCCGGAACCTACGGCGCCGGCGTCTCGACCGTTTCGCCGGCGGGCACCTCGACGGGTTGGACCGGCGGCTGGGCGGCGGGCGCGCGGGTGCGGCGCGAGCGCGTGAAATACTTGAAGAACCCGGGCGCGGGATCGCTCACGGGCGCCTGGCCGTCGTACCAGCTGGCGTGCTTGGCGGCTTCGGCCTCGGCGGCCTTCAGGTTCGTCAGCGTCAGGTTGTAGCGTCCCGCGAACCAGCGCCAGTCGTTCGGCGTGAACGGCAGATAGCTGCCGATGGCGTTGACCAGCGCGTGCGTTTCCAGGTCCGGAACCTGGGTGGATTGGGCGCACCAGGCGTTGATCGCGCGCAGGCTCGCCGGCAGCAGCGCGTCGTCGCCCAGGAAAACCGCGCGCGCGGGATACGACTGCAGGAAGGCGCCGCTCTGGTAGTCGGCCAAGGCCAGCGGCATCCACTCGTAGCCGTTCCAGACGTGCAGCACGGGTTCGTCCGCCGCCGCGGCCTGGTAGCTCACCAGCACGGTCGGATAGCGCCGCGCCACGTCGAACGCGACCTGCATCACCGGATATTGCCGCGGCGCCACCAGCAACACCGCGTTCTCCTGCGCCCCCGCCGGCACCGCGGCCGTGCCGCCGCCGATCATCGTTGCCGCCACCATCCAAAACAGCTTTTTCACGTACGCTCTCCTTGCCCGTTCTTCGAAAACGCCCGCATTAAAGCATGGCGGGCCGTCCAACGCAAGCCTCTCCCGCGCGCAACCTCTCGCGCGCGCGAGGTTCGGCGCGCTTTCGCCTTCCCATCGCCCCCGCCGCGCGCCTAGAATCCCCTCGAACGATATGCGCACGGATTCCGGACAGTCCGACGAACTCCGCCCCGCGCCGCCCGGCGGCAACGGCCCCGCGCTGCGGCCGGGCGAAACCGCGGTCAATCCCCAGACGACCATCCGCAGCAAGACGGTCGGCCATCTGGTGTACGACATCGATCCCGACCAGTTGCCGACCGAAACCATCACCCACGGCGGCCGGCGCATCTTCCCGGACGAAACCGGCGAGCGGCGCGAGGTCGAAGCCCAGGGACCGTCCCACTACGACGTGATCGACAAGATCAGCGAAGGCGGCATGGGCCTGGTGTACAACGTCAAGGAGAACTCCCTGAAGCGGGAAGTCGCCCTGAAAATCTGCCGCGCGGGCACCAAGAACGGCGACCGGGACTCCCTGGAAGCGGAAGAGTTCGCCAACGAAGCCTACATGACGGCCCGTCTCGACCACCCCGGCGTGGTGCCCATCTACGCACTGGCCAAGGACGCCGACGGCCGGCCGTTCTTCGCCATGAAAAAGGTAACCGGCACCTGCTGGAAGGACCTGCTCCATCCCGACGCCGTGAAAGAGCCCGCGCTGCGCGCCCGGCTCCAGGCCCGCGCCGCGCAAATGACCTGGCGCGACCACTTCGCCATCCTGCTGAAGGTCTGCGACGCCGTGGCCTACGCCCACAGCAAGGCGATCCTGCACCGCGACCTGAAGCCGGAAGACGTCATGCTGGGCGAATACGGCGAGGTCTACGTCATGGACTGGGGCCTGGCCATGTACTTCGACGAGCGCAACGAATACAAGCGCTTCCCGGAGCTGAAGCCGCAACTGGCCGGCACGCCCTACTACATCGCCCCGGAAATGGTGCGCGGCGAAATGACGGCCCTCGGCCCCGCCAGCGACGTGTATCTGCTTGGCGGGATTCTCTACGAAATCCTGACCGGCCGCCCGCCCCACGAGGGCACGCCCGTCATGGAACTGCTCCGGCGGGCCGCCCGCGGCGAGGTGGCGCCGCCGGAAGAGGTCGGCGACTCCCCAGTGATCACCCCGGAACTGTCCCGCATCGTCAGGAAGGCCCTCGCGCCCCGCATCGCCGACCGCTACGCCTCCGTCCCGGAGTTCCAAAAGGAACTGCGCGCATACCTGGCCCATGCGGAATCCATGGCGGTCGGCCGGCGCGCCGCGAACCGGCTGGCCGAAATCCGCGCGCAGGTGCCGGCCGAAACGCCGGCGGCCGCGGCGCCCGCCCTCGACCGCGAAGCGGTGGCCGTCTGCTATGGCCAGCTGTCGGAATGCATCGGCGGCTTCCAGCAGGCGATCGAACTGTGGAACGGCAACGAAGAAGCCCAGGCGGGCCTGCTGGCGGCGCTGGCGGTGCAGATCCGCCTGGCCGTGCGGGAGGACGACCTGACGCTGGCGCGCGCGCAGTTCCGCTGGCTGGACCGGATCGAAAGCCAATGCACCGCGCCGACGCTGCGCGCGCAAATCCAGGCGTGCCGGCGCGAACTGGCCGCCGAAATCGAGGCGCGGCAGGACGCGTTGAATCGCGCGGCCCGGCAAACCCGCCTGTTGAAGGCCATGGCCGCGGGACTGGGCGCGCTGGTGCTGGTCGGCCTGTCCGCCATCGTTTACCTGAGCGTCCGCCAGCGCGAACTGGCCCGGGAAAACGAGCGCAACATGTTCGCCTCCGCCGTCGCGGGCCGCGCGCAAATGCTGGACCAGTTCATGAGCGGCATCGAACAGATCGCCGGGCTCTACCAGCAGGCGGCGACGCAGTTGATGTCCGCCCCCGCGGACCGGCTGCCCTACCGCGCGCCGACGGCGGCCGGCCGGGACGGCTTCTATCTCGACGAAGACTTCTACGACCGCGCCACCCAACCGCCCGACCTCGCCTTCAGCAAACGCTACGACTCCCGGATTTCCATGGCGTTCCCCACGGTGGTGCGCTCGCCCTGGGCGCGGACGGGCGCCCGCCTGGCCGCGGCCGACGACGCGGCGGCCCGGCTGGGCCGCCTGAGCGAACTCTTCGCCCAGATCCACCGGACGCGGCGGGACATCCAGTGGTCGCTGGCGGGCTCGGAGACCGGCCTGCTGATCGGGTTTCCCGGTTCCGGCCGCTACCGGGACAAGCCCGACTACGACGCCACTGCGCGCACGTGGTACCAGGCCGCGATCCATGCGCCCGACGACCGGCCCGTCTGGGGCGCGCCCTACGCCGACGCCTCCACCAAGCTGGTCCTCATGAGCTGCATGTGCCGGATCCGCGTCGGCGACCGCAACGTCGGCGGCGTCGGGCTGGAAATCACCCTGGGGCGGCTGC
>JAKLIL010000419.1 GCA_022709625.1 Verrucomicrobiota bacterium | reverse complement strand
GTCGCCTGGCGTTTGAGACTGACCGGGCGGGCTGTAACGGCCCGCCCCTTTCCCCTGACAGCTTCGGCTGACACTGGCAACGACAGGAGATCGACATGCCACGGACTACCTTCAAGAATCACGTGCGGGTCACAGGCCTGCTGACGCAAGACCTGCCGACCGCGATGGCGGTGGGCAGCGGGATCACCGGCACCGGCACGATTGTCCGGCAGACGGTGCAGAAGCTGGGCAACCTGATCGAAACCCGCATTCTGATCGACCTGACCGGCCTGAACGGCGGCGGCACGGCGGCGGACATCATCGGCGGCAACGGGCTTGCCAACTGCACCTTCGGGCGGATCACGGCGGCGGCAAACGGCACCATCTTTGCCGGTTACATGCGCTGCTTGGAGGTCCCGACCGGATCGAACGCCGACGTGGACCTCTACGCGGCAACGGACAGCACCGGCACGGAAGACGCGGCGGTCACGTCGCTGACCGGGCAGGCGATCCTGCTGAACGGCGGCACCTGGACCCTGAACCTGACGCAAGCCCTGACCGCCTTCCCGGCGGCGAATGCGTATCTCTATCTGGCGAGCGGCACCGCGACTGCGGCGACCTTCACCGCCGGGATCTTCGAGATCGTGCTTTTCGGGGCCTGATGATGCGTAAGCAAGCCGAGGGATACGTTGCAGGCACTTGGCTTGCCACCTGCCAACGCTGCGGCTTCAATCACCACAACACGCAGCTTCGCCTTGAATGGACGGGGCTGCGTGTTTGCGCCGAATGCTGGGAACCGCGCCACCCACAGGACATGGTTCGCGGGGTGCCCGACCGTCAGGCGCCGCCATGGGTCAGCCCTGAGCCTGAGCCGGTGGCCGTTGGCGTCATTACGCCGGATGACTTGTGAGGTAGGCAATGGCCGTCACCGGAACGCAAACCGTGCAGGATATCGTCACGGACGCGCTGCTTGACCTGGAGGTCGGCGCGATTGGTCAGGCGGCGAACGCCACGCTGGCGGCCCATGCCGTGCGGGCGTTGAACCGCGTCATGAAGGCGTGGCAGTTGGATGACGCCGCGCCGTCGTTCCTGAAGGCATCGCAGACCCTCACCCTGACCACGGCGGCCAGCTATTCGCTGTTGCCGGAGCGCCCGATCCGCATTCTGTCGGCGCGGCTGAAGCGGACGGGGATTGAAATCCCGATGATCCGCCTGACGCGCGACGAATACGACCAGTTACCGGTCAAGACGACCACGGGCATCCCCACGCAATACTATTTCGACCGGCAGAAGGAAGACGCGCTGTTCTACGTCTGGCCGGTGCTGGCGGTTGCAGCGGGAGAGACGGTTGAAATCACCTATGAACGCGAGTTCGAGGACGTGGGCCTGAATGATACCATCGACCTTCCGGGCGAATGGTGGGACGTGGCGGTGCTGCAACTGGCTTCGCGGCTGGTCCATGCCTACGGGTCGGAAGGCGCCAAGCAGAGCATCCCCATGCGGGCCGAAATGGCGCTGAACAAGGCGCTTGGCGCGTCCGTGGACGGCGAAAGCGTGTATTGGGCACATGGCTAAGTATACGTTTTTCACGCAGGCGGCGCGCGACGAGAGCAACGTCGCGGCATCGTCGGAAGAATTGGTGAACGTCTACCCGGAACAGGCGCCGGGCGACGCGCGGACGCGGATCAACCTGCGCTCCGTGCCGGGCGAGGTGGCGTTTTCCGACATTGGCGACCCGCTGCCCCGCGCGGCGGCCACCGCAAACGGCAAATTCTACGTCGTGGCGGCGGGACGGCTGCAAGAAGTCATGTCGGACGGCACGGTGATGGACCGTGGCGCGGTCGGAAACAGCCTGGAAACCACCATTTCGGGCAACGGCGCGAATGTTTGCGTGGTGGCGAACGGCGATTACAGCGTCTGGGATGGCGCGACCCTGACAAACCCGACACCGGGCGCGT
>JAKLIL010000418.1 GCA_022709625.1 Verrucomicrobiota bacterium | reverse complement strand
TGAGCCGTGTTTTGCCCATCCGAACCTACGGCGATCCGATTCTGCGCGAACCGGCGCGCCCCGTGGCCGCCATCACGGCGGAAATTACCGCCTTGGTCGCCGACATGTTCGTAACAATGCGCGCCGCGCAAGGCGTTGGCCTGGCCGCCCAGCAGGTCGGCCGCACCGAGTCCGTGTGCGTCGTCGAACTCCCCGTTTCCTACGACAAGGAAGACGACGACGGCCCCCGCCTCAACCCCGACGTGCCCTTGGCGCTGGCGCTCGTGAATCCGCAGATCGTCGAAGCATCCCGCGAAACATGCAGCCTGGAAGAAGGCTGCCTGAGTTTTCCCGACATCCGCGGGAGCGTCGACCGGCCGTGGAGCATCGCGGTCGCGCATCTCGGCCTGGACGGCCAATCCCGGCAAACGCGGCTGCAAGGCTTTTTCGCCCGGGCCGTCCAGCACGAGATGGACCACCTGGCCGGCAAGCTGTTCGTCGATCGTTTCAGCTATGTCAAGAAAATGGCCGTGCGGTCTAAATTGAAAACCCTCGCACACGAGACGATCGAGAAACTCCACGTTACCTGAGCTCCGGAGCCTGCCCATGAATTCTCTCCTCGCCCCGCTCTTTGCGCGCCGCAGCGTGCGCAAATACCTCGACAAACCCATTCCCGCCAAGGTGGTCCAAGATGCGCTCGAAGCCGCCATGGCCGCGCCCTCGGCCAACGCCAAGGATCCGTGGGAGATATTGGTCGTCCAGCAGCCCGAAACGCTGGCCCGGATCGCGGCCGGCTTGCCCTACGGCAAGATGCTTGCCCGCGCCCCCCTCGGCTTCGTGATCTGCGGCGATCTGCAGCGGGTCAACGGCCAGCACCTGTCCTACCTGCTGCAGGATTGTTCCGCCTGCATCGAAAACCTGCTGCTGGCCCTGTCGATGCTGGGCCTTGGCGCGGTCTGGCTCGGGGTTCATCCGCGCGAAGACCGCATGGCCCATCTGCGCGAGTTGTTCCATTTGCCCGAACACATCGTGCCTGTGGGAGTCGTTGCGGCCGGATATCCGGACGAAACCCATCCCCCCCGGACCCGTTTTACCGCCGCGCGCGCCCACCGCGAGCGCTGGTGAGACCTAAAAGCCCAATTTAATCGAGAGGATGGCCCGCGCCTCTTCCCCCGTCGTCGGCAGTTGGTAGCCCACCCAAACCGGACTCAGCGGCAGCCGCAGTTCCACCGCCTTCAGGCGATTGTCCCACGCAAAGGCCGATCGAAACGCATCCTCCGGCTGGTTCAACTGCAAGCGGATGTCCGGCAATTTGTCCAGCGGCCCCCACGACCAATCCAGCCGTTCCAGGGTCTCGCGCAACGCGGGCAAATCCAGCGTGAGGGCCGGTCGCGGGCCGGCCGAGCCCGCCTCTCGCGACGAAGGCTCCGCCGCCGCCGCAAGACCCGTCGCGACGCCCAGAATCCCGATCGCCTGCCAGACCATCCTCATGAAATCATCCTAGCGGCTGGGCAACGCACGCGCAATCGTTGTTCGCATGGCGGTGGCCTACAAAATCCGGCGAAGACCCGCCCGCTGCAGATGACGGGCCGACAGGATGGAATTGTAGGTCCGGGCGTTGACCGGGCTGGCTCGGAAGGACCACCTCAACGCGGTGGCCTACAAAATCAGGTTGAACCACACCAGCCGCGGAGGGCTGGCCTACAGCGCCCAACAAACAACGGCCAACGGCCGTCATCCACAACCGCAGGCACAATTTGTCTTTTCCGTCGCTCCCCGTCCCGCTACAGTCGGCGGGCATCAACGAGTATTTCTGGAGCAGCATCATGGCCGGTATTTTCAAGGCATACGACATCCGCGGCATCTACGGCGAAACCCTCACCGACGAGCTGGCGTTCCGCATTGGCCGCGCCATATATTCGTTCCTCGGTTGCAAGAAAGTGGCGGTTGGCCGGGACATGCGCCC
>JAKLIL010000417.1 GCA_022709625.1 Verrucomicrobiota bacterium | reverse complement strand
GAAACGAGAAGGACTGGCGGAGAATCTCGGCGGCGATCCGGCGCCGGCGACCGTCGCCATTCGCGAAAACGGATTCCGTTACGAAGTGGGTTTGGCCGGCGGCCAGAAAACGGGCTTTTATCTCGACCAACGGGACAACCGGCGCAAGGTAGCTGCCTACGCCAAAGGCCGCGCGGTGCTGAGCGCCTATTGCTACACCGGCGCGTTCGAGGTGTGCGCGGCGCACGCGGGCGCCGCGCAGGTGCGGGGCTGGGATTCGTCCGAGGTGGCCCTGGCGCAGGCGCGGCGGCACCACGAATTGAATCCGTCGGGCGTGTCCGCCGAATACGAGGTTGCCGACGTGCCGCAACGGCTGCGGCTGGCGCGGGACCGGCGCGAAAGCTGGGATATGATCATCCTTGACCCGCCGCGCATGGCCGCGCGGCGCGAAGGCCTGGAAAAAGCGTTGCGCGCCTACAAGGACATCAACCTGCTGGCGATCAAACTGCTGCGGCCCGGCGGGATGCTCGCCACCTTTTCGTGTTCGGGATTGGTCGGCATGGCCGATTTCCGCAAGATGGTTGGCTGGGCCGCGCACGATTCCGAACGCCGCGTGCGCATCCTGGAAACGCTCGGCCAGCCGGCGGACCATCCCGTGCCGGTGGAGGCGCCCGAATGCGAATACCTCAAAGGGCTCGTGTGCGTGGTGGATTGATCGCCCTGGCCGCCGCCGTTTTGTTGTCCGGCTGCGGCGGAAAACGCGCCCACGGTCCCGGGCCCGCCGAGCCACGGCGCGTGGTGTGCGCCTCGCCGGCCGTGGCCGAAATCGTGTTTGCGCTCGGTTGCGGCGACCGCGTCGTGGGGGTGAGCGAATTCACCGACTGGCCGCCCGCGGCGGCCGCCAAGTCCAGCATCGGCGGGGCGTTGTCGCCCAGCCGGGAACGGATTTTGGCGCTGGAACCCGATTTGATCCTCGCACAGGGAAAAGCCGAAGCCTTGGCCGAGTTTGCGCGGGGCCGCGGCATCGCCTTTCGCGCGTTGCCGCTGGATACGCTGGAGGACGTGCGCAACGCCATGGCGGGTATCGCCGCCGTGCTTGGCGCGGAGAAAGAAGGAAAAGCCCTGTGGACGGAAATGGAACGGGAATTCGCCGCGCTGGAGCGGCGCGAGCCGGTTTCCGTGTTCATTGCCTTGGGCCATGCGCCGGGAGATTTTTCCGGGTTGATGACGACCGGTGCAGGCACTTTTTTGGATGATATCGTGGCACGGGCCGGCGGCAGCAACGCGTTTTTCGACCTGCAGGCTGCCTGGCCGAAAGTATCGCTGGAAGCCTTGGTTCGCCGGCATCCGGCCCTCGTGCTGGATATCCAGTCGGTGGCCGGCGACGAGGCGCGCCGCATCGCTTTGGTTGCCGATTGGGGGCGGTTCGGCTTCGCGCCGGACCAAATCCGTGTCTTGGAGGAAGAGTCCGTGCTCCGGCCCGGGCCCCGGGCCGCCCGGGCCGCGCAGATCGTTTCCCAGGCGATATGGCGGTGAACGGTCGCCACGGCAGCCGTGGGCTGCTGGAACGGGCGGAAAGAAACAACATGCCGGAAAACGATCGCGATCAGACCGGCTGGGGAATTACGCGCCGGATGGGGGCGCTACTCGGCGGGCGGCAACCAGAGGAACTGGCCCGTGTTCCGATAATGCAAGAGGGTGCGGATGGATTGTTCGGATTTGCGTTCGACGGCTTCGATGGTGTTGAACGCGTTGTGAGGGGTGAGAACGACGTCGGCCCGGCGCCGCAAGCGCAGCAGGGCGTGGTTGTCCGCCGTCAGGTTGGCGTGGTTGCCGGAACGCAACGCCGGGGCCAGGGTCGCTTCCTCGTTGAACACGTCGAGGGCGACGCCGGACAGCAACCCATCCACGAGCGCGGATTCCAGCACGGCGGCGGGCGTGAATTCGCCCCGGGCGATGTTGACGAGGATCG
>JAKLIL010000416.1 GCA_022709625.1 Verrucomicrobiota bacterium | reverse complement strand
AAAAGTTTTCCATACCGTGGAAAAACGGCCGAAAAGTTTTCCATACCGTGGAAAAACCGGGCGGAATTTTTCCATACTGTGGAAAAACGGCAAAAAAAGTTTCCATGGCGTGGAAAACTCATTCTTTGTCATCCCCGGCGCCGCCGCCGATCTGGACCTGCGTGCCGCCCTCGTCGCGCCGGAAGGTCGCGCCGGCGCCGGCCGGCGCGTTGGTTGCGGGGGTGCCGCCGCCGGGCGTGCCGCCCGACTCGGCCGGGGTCGCGGTGGTGCGGTCGCGGCGTTCGCGCCCCGGCAACTCGGGCGCGACTTCAAGCGCCACCAGCCGCTGCAGTTCGAGTTCCTCGTCGAAGTCCTTGCGTTTCTCCATGGTCAGCGTCACGCGCACCAGCTTGGGCAACGAATTCGTTTCCTCCCAGTCGGTGCTCCAGTCCTCGCTTTCGAAGTCGTACCATTCGCACTCGAATTCCTTGACGCCGGGGCAGACGAGCCACGGTTCGGCGTCGCGTTCGTCCATGTCCTCGGCGAGATGCGGCCAGGCGCGCACCACGAGGCCGCGTTCGCCGTTTTGCGAATCCACCGTCACCGACAGGCGGTGCAGGCCGTTGACGAGGGGCGAATCCGGCGGCAGGAAGGCCGTGCCGCTCGTGACCCAACTGGCCTTGTCCCGTTCGAGCCAGAAGCCGAAGGCCTCGGGCTTGGAGCCAAACCAGGCCGCGCCCCGCAGGGCGGTGACAAGCTGCTCCATGGCGAATTCCCCGTAATGGAGCTGTTGGAGCAGTTCGCCGCCGCGGTTCCAGGCCTTGAGCACGCCCCAGAACGTGCCGGCCGCCATGGCCGCCACGAGGCTGAAAATCGCCAGCGCCACCAGCAGCTCGATCAGCGTGAAGCCCCGCCGCCGCGCCGTGCGCATCAGATGCCTCCGGGTTTCAGCGTGCGCTTGCCGTTGGTGTTCTTGGGCACGTAGAGCATCTGGACGGTTTCTTCCATGCCGCGGCGGGCGCCTTGCGTCCAATAGACGCGGGTGGTCATTTGGAAGAGGCCTTCCTGCTGCTCGTCTTCCTCGCTGAAATCCACGAGGGCCCGGCTCCAGGACCAGCCCGGGGGCGCGTCTTCGAAGCCCCCGCTTTCCTCGCCGGCCTTGATTTCATCGAGCAGCCACAGGGGTTGTTCCGCCTCCACGCGCCCAAGCATGCGCCGGGCGGTTTCGTAGTTGCGCGCCTGCCGCACCACCGCCAGCGCGCGCGAAGCGGCTTCCACCAGCCCCCCCAGCGCGAGGCCGAGGATCACCACGGCCATCATCACTTCGACCAGCGTCATGCCCGCCCGCGCACGGCGCCGGGCTCGCCTGACCTCTGCCTTCCGGCCGCTGCCCTCTTTTTTCTCAGTCACGCTCCACCTTGGCTTTTCCGGTCACCGGATCTACCGCGATGCGCGCCGTGCGGTTTTGGTCGTCGCCGATTTCGATCTCGTAGGCCTGGCACATGCCGTTGGGGTAGTAGCTCACGTAGTGGATGTCGTCGATTTCCTTGCCGCCGCGGAAGGCGCGGATGCCGACGCCGTCTTCCAGCTTGCGCACGAGCAGCGACTGGATCGGCGGGGCGGTTTCGCTGCCGGCCGCGGCGGGCGTTTCGGCGCCGGTCGCCACCGCGCCGGCGGCGGCGGGATCGCCGCTTCCGCCCACGCTGCCGAAGAACATGTCCTTTTTCGCCGCAGGCTGGCCTTGGTCCACCAGTTCCAGCGTGCCCTTGACCTGGTCGAACAGGATCGCCATGTAGCGCTGGCCCAGCACGGCCTTGGTTTGCGCATGGCGGTGCATGGCCAGCACCAGCCGGGTCGAGGTGCGCAGTTTTGCGCCCCGGAACGATTTCGCGAACGCCGGCACCGCCACCGCCGACGCCACCCCGATGATCACCACCACCAGCAGGATTTCGATCAGCGTGAAGCCCGCGCGACCCGTCTGG
>JAKLIL010000415.1 GCA_022709625.1 Verrucomicrobiota bacterium | reverse complement strand
TTATTTCGGCGACCTCCAAGAGCGGCATGATCGGCCACCCCTTCGGATTCGTCGCCGGATCGCCGAACATATCGAGAAACAGGGCGGGGATGAGTTCCTGTGCTTTCTTCTGGGCTTCGCGGCGCAGGCGGACGATGCCCTCGGCGCGGGAGAGGATATCTACGAGGCGGTGTTGTTCATATACTGGCGGAACAGGAACTTGTGCCAACCCCATGAATGTCGTCGGAACCCGTTGTTGGCCAGCGGTGCCTGTAAAATTCCGTTTAGCTTCATTGCGAAAGTTCTGCTGCCGGACGAAATAAAATACCCAATCGAAAAGTACTTTATCACCGGCACGAAGAACGTGAAACTCGGTCGAGCCAAAACCAAAACCTCCGATTAAATTGCGTGCAATAGCTGCTTTGCCATTTTCCATACAAGGCGTGATTTTAGCAAACAGTACATCATCTTCTTGAAAATACGTGAATCCTTTTTTGACCTCAATGAAAGGGCGTACCCGCCTCTCAATAATAGTGCCAGATACCTCATCAACAGCGGCCATTGGAACAAAGGATACACCTTGATTATCACTAATTTTATGGTTCTTCGGCAATCGCGGATTGATTGTACAAAGTTCACCAAGTAGCTTCACGGGCCACTTATTCATACGATGTTCTCTGCCAATGCAGTCCGTAACGCCTCTATTTCTTCCGCAATCTCCGTCTCAATCGCCGCCAATTCATCCAACAACTCCCGTGGGTCACGGTGTTCGACTTGACTTTTGGCCAATGGCCGGTAGCGCCCGGCGGACAAATTGAAATCGTTGGCGCGCAGGGTCGCCACGTCGGCGAACCACCATTTCGCAGTCCAATCCACTTGCGCCCTCACCCCCGGCCCCTCTCCCACAGGGAGAGGGGAGTGAACTTGTTGCCATTCCGCCCAGCGCGCCGCGCGGGTCTGGTAAGCGGCGATCAAGTCCGGCAAATCATCCGCCTCGACCGGCGTATCGTGGTTCGCGTCCAGCTTGTAGCCGTCGTGGTCGGCGTGCAGGAACAGCACCCGCTCGGTGCTGCCCGCCTTGCTGAACAGCAGCACCGAGGTCTTGACCCCGGCATAGGGCTGAAACACCCCGCCCGGCAGCGACAGCACCGCCTCGACCCGGTGATTCTCGATCAGTTGCCGGCGCAGTTCCTTGTGCGCGCCGGTAGAGCCAAACAACACGCCTTCGGGGACGATGACGCCGCAGCGCCCGCCTGGTCGCAGGTTGTCCATCATGTACTTGAGGAACAGGATTTCGGTGGCCGTAGTACCGCCGACCTTCACGTCCTCGACGATGCGATCCTTGTCCACCCGCCCGGAAAACGGCGGATTGGCGAGAATCACGTGGAAGCCTTCAACCGGCAGCCCCAGTTCGGTTTTCCGCGCCGCGTCCAGCGTGGTGGTCAGCGCGTTGCGGTGGAGAATGCGCACGTCCGGCAGGCCGCGCAGCGTCAGGTTCATGGTCGCCAGCCGCACCATCTTGGCGTCCACGTCGTTGCCGAAGAACGTCCCGGTTTGCAGCAGATTCCACTTGCCGGCGGAAAGATTATCGCCGTGCCCGCGCGGGACCGTCTTGCCGTCCAGTTCCACCGCTTCGATCCCGTGGATGCTGGAATTCGCCAGCTTGAGATGATCGAAAGCCGCTACCAGAAACCCGGCGGTGCCCGCGGCGGGGTCATACACGGTCTCGCCGATTTGGGGATCAATCATCCGGACGATGGCGCGGATGATATGGCGCGGGGTGCGGAACTGGCCCAGTTCGCCGGCCTGGCGAATCTGCTTGAGGACGTGCTCGAACAAATCGCCCTTGGTGTCGGCGTCGGCATCGTCCAGCCGCAGTTGATCCACTTTTCCCACGATCTGGGTCAGCACCACCGGCTCATCAATGACCAGCCGGGCACCGTCCATGAAGTTCACGGCCCCGCGTTCCGCGACCTCCGTATAAAAG
>JAKLIL010000414.1 GCA_022709625.1 Verrucomicrobiota bacterium | reverse complement strand
CTACGGGGTGTTCAAGCATGGATTAATTGTCGTTGAAATCGCCCGGCCTGACAAACCCTAATTTGCGGGCGAGTTCTTGGGCGGCGGGGTCGGGCTGCTTCGCCAGCCACAGGACGGGGCGCGCGCCGGCCAAGGTCCGCTGGCGGCGCATCTCGGCGGGATCGGCGCTGGCGCAGGCCAGGGCGTCGGCGTGGCAGGTCGTGAAAGGGGCCAGCGGACCGGCATCGGCCACGACGAGGCAGACGTTGTTGCTGGCAAGCACGCAAGCCAGCGACGCGATCAATTCGGTTTCGGCGTGGCGCAGGTCCACGCCCACCGTTTCCGGGCCTTCTTCCCAAACGGCGGGATAGTCGCAATAGCGCAACGCCCGGGCGCCGCAATCCATGGCCGCCGAACTGCCACCGGCCCGCAGCAGGACCGCCGGCGCCCGGCTTTGCCGAATGTGGTCCAGAATCGTTCGGCCGCGGTTCTGGCCCATTTCCAGCATGGCCGGCAAATCCGGATCGGGATTGACCGCCAGAATGGCGCGGCCATCGGCCAACTCGATCCGGGGTTGGCCGGCGGCATCCTGCGCGAGGCTCAGGAACGCGCTGGCGAGCCAATCGTGGTCGGGAAACAAACCCGACATCTTGAGCATCAGGTATTGCCGCACGTCGGCCGGGTCACGGAATCCGCCCGGATGCGCCAGTTCCGTCCGGCTCAGATCGAATTCCGGCAGCGCGCCGGATTCGCCGCGCCGCACGGCATCCGGCAAGCCGATTCGGCCGCCGAGGCGTGCCAGCCGCTCCGCGGCCTCCTCGGCGGCAGCCTCGGGACCGGCCGAGGACCACGAGGCGGCTTCGAGCGAAAACGTCGCCATGCCGGGAAAGTTGCCGGTGGCCGGGGTGACGGCCAGATCGAGTTCCAGGCCGATGGATTGCGGATCCCCCGCCATCCGCAGCCGACGCGGCTCGCCCAGATCCGCATACAGGGCGATGGCATGGCCGTCCAGGATGGCGGCTACGGCCGGCGGCGCCTCCGGCTGAAGCACCGGCAAACCCGGCGACCCGGTACGCAGGGCGATCCGCAAGCGCAAACGGCGGGTTTGCGGTTCCATGGTGCGCAATTGGCCCTGCAGAAGCCAGCGATCCCGTTCGCCGGGAGCGACGACCAGACTCCACGCCAAGCGGTTTCCATCCACTTCGCCGGCGTAGAACCGCGCGTCGCCGCCGAGCCACGGCAATTTACTGCCGCCTTCGCGGCCTTGGCGCGTGGGCCGCAGCACGTACCGGGAACCCGTGGCGACGTCTTCGAGCTGGAGAGCGATGCCGATCTTGCGGCCATCGGCAAATACCAAGGGGCGGATTTCGGGCTCGGCGCCTTCCGGATTGAACACCAGGGACCATCGGCGCGAACGCACCATGGAATCGAAGCGCACCGAGAGGGAGCGCACCAGGCAGGGCCCAAAGGCGTTGCGCACCACCGACAGCAGGGCGGGCGCCAGCGGCGGCGGCTGGGCATCGGCCAATCGAAACGCATGGTCGCCCCAGGCAAGTTCGGACGCGTCGGCGGGAATCCGGCCTACCCAATGGCCAGCCTCGAAGCCCCAACTTTCATCCGGGGGCGCCGCCGAAGCTGGCAGTCCGGCCACCGCGCCCCAACCGCCGGATCCCAAGTAGAGGACAGGTTCGCTGCCCCGCGCCGCCAGCGCGGCGCCGATGGCGGCCGCGAACCAAACCCAAGCGCCCCGCCGCCTGCCCCGGGCACCGTTCAATTGGAGTTCTCCCGACCTTCCGGGCGAATCCGTTTTTTGCCATGCCCACGGCCCCCGAGTGTCTGGATCGTCTTGAGCTGGTCGCGCAAAAACGCCGCTTTTTCGTAGTTTTCGAGTTCAACGGCGCGAGCGAGTTCTTCCTTGAGGGCTTCCGCCTCGCTCCGGGGCCGGCGCCGTTCGATGTCGGCGCCGAGTTCGCGCAGGGATTCCAGTTCGGGCGGTGG
>JAKLIL010000413.1 GCA_022709625.1 Verrucomicrobiota bacterium | reverse complement strand
GTAAACCGCGCCTCCCGCGCCGTCCAACTTATTCCCGGCCCGCCGGCGCATCTGCGCCATGACCACGCCCCGGTGCGGCGCACACGCTGGAGCCCCGACGCATGTCCGCCAAAGCCTTGGCGGCGGCGGGCCCCCTTCGGGCGGAATTTGTTGCGCCACGCCCAGAGGCTTGGCCTCAGCCGATCCGATTCCCGGATTGTAGGCCACCGCGACGAGGTGGCCGTTCCCAAGACGGCGCGCCCGGCGGGCGTACCTACATTCGAACCAGACAACACGCTGAACGCAACCAAGACCAATGGTTGCGCCCCACTCGCCCCGCCCAGGCCGCGGGCTATGGCGCGTCCACCACCAGTTTCACGCGGAAGGAGCCGGCCACGGCGTAGTCCGACACGTCGACGAGCACGTCCAACTCGTATTGGCCTTCCCCGGCCATCACGACCCCGCCGACGGGGATGTATTTCTGTTCGCCGACGAGTTCGGCAATGTAGTAGAGCTGGTAGCTCTTGCCGGGCACGGATTGCCATTTCACCCGGACCGTCTTGATCGGCGCCCCCCGGCCGGCCGGAGCGGCGGCCTCGCCGGGGTGGATGTCGCGGATGGCCAGCAGCGCGCCGGGGTCGTCGGGAGCCGTCCCCGCCAGCATTTCATCGAAGTCGGTCTGGCCATCGCCGTCGTAGTCGGCCGTGGCGCGGTCGGCGATGCCGAGGGCTTTTTCCCAGGAATTGGCGAGGCCGTCGCCGTCGTCGTCGCCGGAATCCAGCGGCTGGGCCGGACCGAAAACGAGCACGAGCGACGATGCGGAAGCGGGCGAAGCCACGACGGCGGAATCCGCGTAGAAGGTGGCTTCGGCCGGGGTCGGCGCGTTGAACGCGCGGGCGAAGAGCTTGGTGCCCGCGGCGGGCCGCTGCGGAAACACCATGGCAAAGAGGCCGCTGTTGGGTTCCGCGGCGTTCATGCCGACGCCGCCGACGCTGTTGCTGGCCGACAGCAAAGGAGTGTTGGGATGCGCCGCGCCGGTCGTCGAGGGCGGGAACGCGATGCCTTGCGGCGCCGCGTGGATTTCCACCCGCGACCGGTCGGCTGCGCACGACGGCAGGTACGAGCCGATCATCGGGCGGCCGTACTGGTCGCGGACGGGTTCGAGATTGCCCAAATACAGCGGGGCCAGCACTTCGGCGGACGCTCCGGCCGCCGCCAGCCACAACATGGCGCTCCCCAACGCCCAAAACCACGTTCCTTGTCTGGTTTTCATTGCCTCCACCTATCCTTTCCCGGCCGCCGGACGGCTCTTGCGAAAAGCCACGTTCCGTCGGCACCACAGACCCGCAACTGAATCGTAGACCACCGAAAAGGGGCTTGGCAAGCGGATTCGGCGCCCCGGGGCGACTTTTCGGGGGGCGCCCCCGCGCGCCAACGGCCCTGGACGTTCCGGGACACGTCAAGGCGCCGGCGGCGTGTTGGTCCACCCCATCCAGCGATCCGGGATGGCGTAGAAGTTGGTCGGCTGGTAGGTCCATGTCCAGGTGTTGCTGCCATTGGACTTGTTGCGCGAGATGATCACGATGACATCGTTGGGCCGGAAGTAGTTTGTTGAGACGAGATTGTTGCCGGTAACCATGCGCCAGGCGCCGTCTTGGTCGCAGTAGATGGTGCTGCCGGACCGGGTGGTCTTGGTGGCGGTGTTCCAGGTGTAGATTTCGTCGCTGAAACCGCGCACGCCGTTCACGAAGCCGCTCTCGCGCAGGTTCATCTGGGACGGATGGGTCGCGACCGGCAGCCGCAAGGCCACGAGGTTGTAGATCACCGTCTGGAAGCTGCCGCTTGGCGTAAGGGTTTTCTCGCCGCAGGCGATGGTCTGGCGGAACGGCACGGGATTGGTCGGCACCTGGAGCACGGGCGACCAGATCATGGCCGGAATCGGGTTGGTCGTGCCGCCGGGCAGGTTGTAGTCGTAGGCCGTCGTGGAGACGTAGTAGTCCGGCAGCGGA
>JAKLIL010000412.1 GCA_022709625.1 Verrucomicrobiota bacterium | reverse complement strand
GTCCTCCGGCTGCATGCTGGTTCGCAAGGGGGCGGCCCGTATCATTTCGCCCATGGCGACCCAGTTGTCCAACGGACTCATGCACGAGAGCGATCTGGATCTGGTCCACGAGGGCGCCCCGGCGTTCCTGTTGATGCTCGACGCCTTGGCCGAAGCGCATCCCGACAATCCCGCGGTCCTGATTGCCGCGACCGATGCGCAAATGGCCTATGCCACGGGTTTTCTGGACCAAACCCAGAAGGAACGGGCCAAGAGCATGTACTTCAAGGCCAAAAACTACGGGCTGCGCGCCTTGGCCCGCAATCCGCGCTTTGCCCAGGCGGTCGATGCGCCCCTCGACGAATTCGTGGCCTCCCTGCGGAACTTCCGCAAGCGGGACGCCTCCGCCTTGTTTTCCACGGCCTCGGCCTGGGTCATGTGGATCATCGCCAGCTCCGAATCGCCCGCCGCCCTGGGCGAAATGCCCAAGGTATTGGCCCTCATGGACCGCGCCCGCACCTTGGACCCCGGGATTCGCCAGGGGGGCATCGACCTCTTCTACGGCATTTACTACACCGTGCTGCCCCTCGGCGGCGGCCGCGATCTGGAAAAAGCGCGCGCCCATTTCGAGCGCAGCATGGAAATCGCCGGACCGGACTACTTGCTCAACCAGGTGACGTTCGCCGAATACTACGCGCGCTATTCGTACGATCCGGAATTGTTCGAAAAAATCCTTGCCCAAGTCCTCGCCGCCGAGCCGCAGAAACCGGAATACACGCTGATGAACGCCGTGGCCAAGGCGCGGGCGCAACGACTTCTGGACCGCAAGGAAGACCTGTTTTGAAGAAAGGCGGAACCGCCATGGCATGTTCGCAATCGTTGTTGGGCGCCGTTGCGCTCCTGGCCGCTTGGCTGGGCAGCGGGACGGCCTTCGCGCAAGCTACCTTGAAACTGGCGACGCTGGCCCCTGAAGGCAGCATCTGGATGCAAGCCTTGCACGACGCCAAGACGGAAATCGAGGCGACCACCGCCGGTGCGGTGAAAATCAAGATCTATCCCGGCGGCATCATGGGGTCGGAAAAAGACGTGCTCTTCAAAATCAAGACCGGCCAGCTCCAAGGCGGCGGCTTCATGGGCTACGCCATCGGCAAAATCTGTCCGGATTCCAGCGCGTTGATGTTCCCGATGGTTTTCCGCAGCTACGAGGAAGTGGACCAGGCCATGGAAAAAATGCGGTCCTACCTCGATGCCAGCGCGCGCGCCAATGGGTATGAAGCCATGGGCTGGACCGAGGTGGGCTTCAACTACGCCTATGGCATCAAGCCCATCGCCACCCTCGACCAGTTGCGCGCCACCAAGGTCTGGGGTCTGGATTCCCCCATGCTCATCGAACTGTTCGCGGCGGCCCATATCGCCAGCATTCCGGCCAACGTCACGGACGTGCTGACGGCGCTGGCGACCGGTTCCCTGGAAACCGTGTTTGGTCCGCCGACGGCGGCGGTGGCGGTGCAGTGGCATACCAAGATCCGCTATTACAACACGATGCGGCTGACCTATGCCGTTGGCGGCATCTTCCTGTCTTCCACCGGCTGGAACATGGTGCCGCCGGCCCACCGGGAAACGGTCAGGTCGGTGTTTGATCGCCATTGCCGTTTGCTTTCGCCCAAGGTCCGCAAAAGCGACATCGAAGCGCTGGACTTCTTGCGGGCGCAGGGCGTCGTTCCCAACGAGGAAACTTCCGAAGTGCGCGCCGCTTTCGAAGAGGTGGCCAACGCGGCCCTGAAAAAAGTGGTCGGTACCGTGTTTTCCGCGGAGGCGTGGGACCGCTTGCAGCAATGCCTCAAGGATATCCGCGGCTCATGAGCGGGCGGGGCGCGCAGGCCTTTGGCACCCTGTGCCGCTGGCTGGATCGGCTGGAACGCCTGG
The DNA here is from genome assembly GCA_022709625.1 of Verrucomicrobiota bacterium. Classification (GTDB taxonomy): domain Bacteria; phylum Verrucomicrobiota; class Kiritimatiellia; order CAIQIC01; family Lenti-01; genus Lenti-01. The sequence goes on along the minus strand of JAKLIL010000412.1, from coordinate 86 downwards.
TTTTGACCGTTCTGGTGGCCGGCATGATCGCTCTGGGCGCCGTGCAAATCCTGCTGCGCAACGTTTGGCACACGGGGCTCGATTGG
>JAKLIL010000411.1 GCA_022709625.1 Verrucomicrobiota bacterium | reverse complement strand
CGCCGGGAATAGCGGATGCACAGGACCGGCAGCAAATCCAGCGGCAAGGCATCGGCGATATCGCCGGCGGCGCGGGCCAGCAGCCGCAGCCAGAACGGATCGGTCAACGGCGCGCGGTCGAGCAAGTCGTAGTCGGCGGCGAACGACGTCCGCAGCTTGAAGCGGGCCCCGCCCACCCGGTGCTTGCATTCGAGAAAGGCCGGATGGGTGCGATCCTGCGCCGAGGCCGGCTCTTCGGCGTACCAGCGCACGCGCACTTTTTTCTTCAGGTTGTCCCCGTCCGCTTTTTCGGCGTAAGCCGCCAGGCGGGACGTATCGTAGTAGACGCTGGCGATGGCCCCGACCGGATGTTCCGGATCGGGCACGCAGAAATGGGCAGCCAGAGCCAGCGCGGCATCCGCCTGCGCGGCGGCGGCCACGAACTTCCTTTCGGTCGACAACGGATGCGCGCCGGCCGGTTCCATCAAGGCCGGGCCCGTTCCCCCTGGCGGCGAAACGGCGAACATGGCGGGCGCTTCTGGCCAGGGGCGGCCGCTAAGGCAACGATCCCGAAGTGGTGGCGTCGGCGTTGCAGGTGAACCAGGCCACCGGCTGGTCGGAGGCGGAAACCAAGACGCACAGCGCCTGCCCGTTGAACCGGCTGCTGGGGCCGGAAATGGTATAGGAAGGGCGTTTTTGGCCGTTGTCGGTATCGTAGCTGCGGAAGGTTGCTTTTTGCCCGTTCACCAGCGTGTAGGAACCGGGCCCAAAGCCCATGGACGTCGCGAAATACGTGGGCCAGCGGATCCGATAAGTGCCGTCGTAGGACTTGTAGCCGAAGTACCAGCTGCCGGACACCTTGGGATTGGTCGGCAAATTGCTGGTGTCGACCGTCCCGCCGCCCCCGCCGCCGCCGCCCGTATCGCCCCCCGTGTCGCCGCCGGAGGCCGGAGGCGGGGTTTGGCCTTGCAGTTCGCCAATCGTGACCGTGCCCTCGTTTTCTTCGGAGGAACCGAATTCGCAGCCTGCAGCCAGAAAAGCCGCGGCCGCCGCCGCCAAAGCCACCTTGGTAAGCGCCAACGCTCTCGTCATGTAGTTCTCCATTCTTTCCGGCAGGAACCGACGGGCACAATTCCATCGCAGGGAATATACCGCTTCCGTACTTTGATTCAAACAAATATACGGCCAGAGACCCGTTGGGAAGCACTATTTTCGCGCAGCACGCCGACCGGTTCAGGCGCCGGCCGCGTCAAGGCCCGGCGTAGACGGCCCGGGCCGGCCGCGCCGGCAGCGCGCGGCCGGTGTTCTTGGCGTGGGCCAGATCGGCGACGGCGTCGGGATCGTACCACCAGTACGAATGCGCGGCGCGCTCGTCGCCGTATTTGCCCAACGGCGCGTCCGGCATGCCGAACTTGTTCCACCACAAAAGGCGGGTATCGCTTTTGTTCCACAGGAGAATGTACGGGACGTCGGCCGCCACAAGCGCGTCGATCCGCCGCACGAGGTCGTGGCGCTTCTGGACGTCGAACTCCGTGCGCTGCGCGTCGATCAGGGCGTCCACGGCGGGATTCTGGTAGCCGGCGACGTTCTGGCCGGAAGGCCGCTCGGCTTCCTTCGCCGCCCACATGCTTTCGGGATTCTTGTAGAGCCCCGCGCTCCACGCCGCCCAGGTCAGGTCGAAATGGTATTCGTCCATGTCCTTGGTCCACGCCGCCCAATCTTTCTTGTCTACGACCAGTTCGATGCCGACGTCCTTAAGATCTTCCTGGAAAATGGCGGTGAACTTGTCGTCGCTGTCGCCGCGGGAAAGATAGGTCAGGCGCAGGGGCCGGCCGTCCTTGGCCAACAGGCCGGTGGCGGGATCGGCCGTCCAGCCGGCGGCGGCCAGCAACGCGCGCGCCCGTTCCTTGTCGAAAGCGATGAGTTCGTTCCCGCAGGGCCGGGCCGCGTCGTAAAGGTCCTCGTAGTAGGAACGGTGGAGGAAGTAGGCGTTGAACATCAGCGTCGCGTTCATTTTTTCG
>JAKLIL010000410.1 GCA_022709625.1 Verrucomicrobiota bacterium | reverse complement strand
AAATCCGCCAAACGGCGGGCTTGCTCCGCCAACACCGGATGGGCAATCAAAAGGTAGTCCGCTTGGTTGGTTGTGGCGCGCAGCGACGAAAGCGCAATTCCTTCGACCGTCATGTTGGTCAGGGCACCCGCCCGCGTGAAGGCCACGTAGCCGAGATTGCCGTTGGTGGCGGCGGAAAAACTGACGTTGTAACGGCCGCCCGTCGCCGGGTCGGCCCGGACATCTTCCACGGCGCGGATCCGGCGGGCATCCAGGATCTCGGCCACGTGAATGTCGTTGGTCGTGAATCCGCCGACGCATTGGTTGGTCGTCTCGGCCACGGGCAATTGCAAATAATCGTTGGACGATTCCGCATGCATCCGGTAGGTCAGGCTGAAATTATCCAAAAGAACCGTGCTCGCCGACACGCCCGTATCCAGGGCCGCTTTGAGGGACAGGACGTTGTTGCCGTTGCTCAAGACGCCGACGGCGACGGGGAAGCTGGCCGCATGGGGCACGAGGTTCGTGAAAAGCGCTTCGCCGATGGCCATACCGTTCACCGATGCATAGACATGATGCGGATTGGAGGACGCGCCCTGCAAATGGAGATCGAGCCGCGCTTCCGCGGCGTTCGTATCGATCCGGTTCACCGCAAAGACAACGTTGCTGGCTACGGGCACCGGCTTGGCGGTCATCGTAATCCAGAACCAGTAGTCGTCCAATGGCACCTTGTGCAAGGCCATGTACTGCTGCAGTCTTTGCACCTCGAAGCGCGCGGTGCGCCACACGGTCATGGGCGCGAAAGCTTCGGCGGGCGGATTTCCCTGCCGTGGCGGAACCGTCAGGCCTTGGCTTTCCCGTTCCAGCCAAAAAACGTTGTGGAACGTGTACAAATCCTCGTAGCCCGGGTTGTAGAAGTAAAGGCCGTCGTTGCCGAGGTCGGGAATCCAGCTGCATTTGGCCCCTTGCGAAGAAAGCCGCAGGAAATCCTGGCCGATCCACTCCCGCACTTCGTCGGTGGTCGCGCCCAGCCGGGCGGCGATGTTCGCGGCGTCCAGCCGGTACACGCCGGGATCCTTGACCGCGATCTTGATCCGGCTGCCGACGTTCTGGGAACGCCGGAGCGCGGCGCGCTGCAGTTCGACGCCGGCCAAGGCCGCCTGCGCCAAATCGTCGGCGGACAGGGCGGAAGGTTGGGCCGAAAAACGCGGGGCCTTGGCGGCCCGCGGCACGGCCTTGGTGCGTTTGAACGCCAACGCGGCGGGGTCGCTGCGGGCGCGGCTGCCGTCGGCAAACACGACTTCCACCCGGTAGACATAGCGCCGGCCGGCGGCGGGCGGAGAATCGCGGTATTCGTAGCGGCCGCCGTACTCCCCCGCCGCATACAGGAAATCGGCGTTGATCCGCTCCGGCTCCCCGGCCGGGCCGCTGGCCCGGAACACGTTGAAGCCTACCTCGCCGCGATCCCCCTCCAAATTCCAGGTCACGACTGCATCCGCGCCGTCCTGCCGGACGGCTATCTCCATCTGCCCGGGGAAAAAGGACTCGGCCCGGAATGGCCCGCGCTCGCTTTGGGCGGCGGCGGACAACGCCGCCGCCCCCGCCAAGGCGCAAAGCCATATTGTTCCGGTCGTTTGCATGGGGTGGAACGGATGTGCGCAAAATACCGCGTTTTCAGGGGGAATCAAACCGAATTTCAGTGGCAAACGCTCCAAGGTGGGGTATTGTCACGTCCAATCATGCTTGGCATTTCCAGCGTACCTGGTTCGGGTGGCGGATCCAGGTCATCCGGCGGCCAGGTCTGTCTGGCGCTCGCCCTGGTTGCTTGGCTGGCCGCCGGGGCGTGGGCGGACGACCTTCTTTTGCCAAGTGGGGCGGGTTCCGTCGGCAACCATCGTCCGGTCGGCGATCAAGTCGGCTTCACCGACGAAATCCCGGTCCATGCCGCTACGACGCAGCCCATGCTGCTTGCCGCCACTGAAATCACCAAAGGCCAATGGGACGCGGTCCGTGCCTGGGGCCTGG
>JAKLIL010000041.1 GCA_022709625.1 Verrucomicrobiota bacterium | reverse complement strand
TCCCGCCGAACACCGGATCGACCACCGAAACGACGTCGCCCACCGCGAACACATCCGGGTCTTTCGTGCGCATCTGCGCGTCGGTCACGATGTGCCCCTTGGGACCGATCTCCAGCCCCGCGGCCTGCGCCAGCGCGGAATTGGGCTTCACGCCCACGCACAACGCCACCACGTCCGCCGTCCAGGAGCGCCCGTCCTTGACCGTCGCCGTCACGCCGCCGCCCGCGGCCGGCGCGAACGCCGACACCGTCGCGCCCAGTTCGACGACGATGCCCGCCAGCCGCAGTTCCTCGGCCAGCAGCGAACTCATTTCCTCGTCCATCGTCGGCAGGAGCTGTCGACCCATTTCCAACAGCGTCACCGCCAGCCCGCGGTGCCGCAGGCTCTCGGCCAGTTCCATGCCCACGAACCCGCCGCCGACCACGATCGCGCGCTTGGCGCCCGCGTCGAGCTTCTTCGCGATGCGGTCCATGTCCTCCAGCGTCCACAGCGGCAACACTTCGGGCAGGTCGATGCCCGGTAGCTTGAGCTGCATCGGGGAGGAACCCGTGGCGATCACCAGCTTGTCGTAGCGCTCTTCGCTCTCCGCCCCGGTCTGGCGGTTCAGGATCTTGACCGTCTTTTGCGCGCGGTCGATGGCGGTAACCTCGTGGTTCACGCGCACGTCCACGTTGAAGCGCTTGCGGAAACTCTCCGGCGTCATCACCAGCAGCCAGTTGCGCTCGGGAATGATCTTGCCGAGGTGGTACGGCAGGCCGCAATTGGCGTAGGACATGTGCGGGCCCTTCTCCAGCAGCACGATTTCCGCCTGCTCGTCCAGCCGCCGCAACCGCGCCGCCGCGCTCGCTCCGCCCGCCACGCCGCCGATGATGATCGTTTTCATTCCAAGTCCTTTCCTCGAATCGGGTTCCACCCTACCACGCCCCAGCCTCGGCTGCCAATCCGCCGCATGGAGCACCGCCTTCCAGGGCGCATCGCCTTGACAATCCTTTCCGGCGGCCGTATATAAGACATTGTTGTCTTATATTAGTGTTTAATGGTGCGGCGGCATGCGAATTCCGTCGTTCAGGAATGCGCCCATGGATACCGATCAAGCCGGCGGGCCCTCCGCCTCGAGGTTGCTGGCCGGATGCGGCGCGCTGCTCGCCGCCATTTTCCTGCTGAACGGCCAGCTGCCGCAGGGGGTCGCCGCCGGCAAAAACAACTTCATCTGCGAAGAACAGTCCGCGGCATCCGTAGATGCCCAGATCTGACGCCCCACCTGCTTTTCCCGCGGGAGATTCCGCACGCACGCTTGACATATAAGACTTCTTAGTCTTATTATATGTCGACGATCCGGACCGCCGCGGGTCCGGTTCGGGAACAGCCAACCCCGCCCGAGGAGACGCACCATGGAAACCATCGCCTACCGCAACCAGCCGGCGGACCCCCTGTCCGAATACATGTACGAGGTCGCCCGCAAGGACGGGATGACGACCATCTACGAGCGGTTCGCCGCCCAGCAGCCACAGTGCGCGTTCGGCACGCTCGGCGTCTGCTGCACGCTGTGCACCGACGGCCCCTGCCAGATCACCCGCAAGGCCAGCCGCGGCGTCTGCGGCGCGACCGCGGATCTGATCGTCGCGCGCAACCTGCTTGCCAAGTGCGCGCAGGGCACCGCGGCCAACGTCTACCACGCCCGCAACGTCGCCCGCACCCTGCAGGCCGTCGGCGAAGGCCGCGCGGACTACCGAATCCAGGAGCCCGAAAAACTGCGCGCCGTCGCCGCCCGGTTCGGCATCGCGGGCTCCGACCTCGACGTCGCCCGCCGCTTCGGCGAGTTCTTCATCCAGCAGATCAACGGCAACGACTACGAGCCGCTGAAGCTCGTCGAAGTCCTCGCCCCGCCCAAGCGCCTCGCGGTCTGGCGCCAGCTGGGCATCGTTCCCGGCGGCCCCAATTCGGAAGTGGCCACGGGCCTCTCCAAGAGCATGACCAACGTCAACAACGACGTCGTGGACCTGCTGCTGCACTGCCTGCGCATGGGCATCGCCAACGAATACGCCGGGCTCTACGGCATCACCACCATCCAGGAAATCCTCACGGGCACGGCCAAGCCCAACGCGGGCGCGGTCAACATCGGCGTCCTCGATCCGGACGCGGTGAACGTGATGATGCACGGCCACCAGCCCCTGCTGGCGATCAAGGTCCTCGAGGCCGCGCGCAACCCGGCCTGGCAGGCCAAGGCCCGGCAGGCCGGCGCGAAGAACGGCCTGAAGGTCTACGGCTCGCTCTGCGAGGGCCAGCAGATCTTCAACATCGCCTCCGAATACAAGGACGTCTTCTACGGCCAGATCGGCAACTGGATCCAGCAGGAGCTGGTCTTGGCCACGGGCGCCGTGGACGTGCTGGCGTTCGACTACAACTGCCTCATGCCCAGCATGGCCGAGCAGTTCGCGCCGAAATACCACACCCACCTGATCTCGACCGACAAGGTCATCCGCCAGGCCGGCGTCGAACGCCTCGAGTTCGAGCCACACAAGGCCGCGGAAATCGCGGAAGCCATCCTCGCCCGCGCGGTGGAGGCCTTCGGCAAGCGCGGGGCGGTCAACGTGCCGCCCACGAAGCAGACCGCCATCGCCGGCTTCACCACGGAGAGCGTCGTGGGCGCGCTGGGCGGGACCGTCCAGCCGCTGGTCGACGCGATCGCCGGCGGCCAGGTCCGGGGCATCGCCGCCCTCGTGGGCTGCACCACCGTCCGCGAAGGCGAGTCCGGCGCGCACATCGCCACGCTCGCCAGCCAGCTGATCGAACGAGACGTCCTCGTCATCGGCGCGGGCTGCTGCTCGAGCGCGATGCAGAACGCGGATCTCATGGGCAGCGAATCGGCCAAGCACGCCGGCGACGGCCTGGCGTCCGTCTGCGGCGCGCTCGGCGTGCCGCCGTGCCTGTCCTACGGCAGTTGCACGGACATCGGCAAGATCATCGGCACCGCCGTGGCCGTGGCCGACGCCCTCGGCGTGGACGTGCCTGACCTGCCCGTCGTGGCGTCCGCCCCCGAATACATGGAGCAGAAAGCCGTGGCCGACGCCTTCACCGCCGTGGCCTTCGGGCTGGCGCTGCACCTGTCGCCGGCGCCGCCCGTCCTCGGCAGCCCGCTCGTCACCCGCATCCTGACGCAGGACGTGGAGAGCCTGACCGGCGGCCGGGTGTTCGTCGAAACCGATCCCGTCAAGGCCGCGGACGCCTTCCTGGCGCACATCGACGCCAAGCGCGCCAAGCTGGGCCTGTCCCATTCCTGAAGCCGACGGAGGAGGAACGCAAGATGAGAAAACTGGCCGTCAACGCCAAGGACTGCACGGGCTGCAAGCGGTGCGAGCAGGCCTGCATCGCGGCGCATTCCCGTTCGGGCAGCGCCGCCCGGGCCGCCCTGGAGCAGCCGGAAGCCAAGACCCGCATCTTCATCGAATACGAGGCCGGCCCCGTGCCGGTGGTCTGCCGCCATTGCGTCGAACCGCTGTGCGTCAGCGCCTGCATGGCCGGCTGCATGCAGAAGGATCCCGCGACCGGCGTCGTGACCAACCAGGGCCACGAACAGCAGTGCGTCGGCTGCTGGATGTGCATCATGGCCTGCCCCTACGGCGTCATTTCGCCCTCCGCCGAAGCCGATCCCGCGGCGGGCGCCAAATTCGCCGTGGCCATCAAGTGCGACCTGTGCCCGGACCGGGACACGCCGGCCTGCGTCGAAGCCTGCCCCATGAACGTGCTGTCCGTCGTCGACGTGCCCGACCCGTCCGCCATCGCCTGAGGAAACCGCCATGAAATACGTCATTGTCGGAGCCAGCGCCGCCGGCGCGCAAGCCGCCGAAGACCTCCGGAAGCTCGATCCGGAGGCGGACATCCAGATCATCACCGAGGAATCCGGCCCGCCCTATTCGCGCTGCATGATCTCGCGCCTGGCGGACGGGCGCCTGCGGGAATCGGAGCTGTATTTCAAGACCGCCCATTTCGCGGAAGACCGCCGCCTCCGCTACGTCTCCGGCGTGCGGGTCGAGCGCATCAACGCCGCCTCTCGCAACGTCGTGTGCAGCAACGGCGAAACCGTCGCCTACGACGAGCTGCTGCTGGCCACCGGTTCCCGGCCCTGGATTCCTGACATCCCCGGCCGCGAACTCGACGGCGTCATCTCCTTCCACTCCCTCAAGGATGCCAAGGCCATCGCCGCCCGCGCGGAAACGGCCCGGACCGCCGCCGTCATCGGCGCGGGCTTCGCGGGGCTGGAAGCGGCCTACGCCCTTGCCCGCCGCGGCATCCAGACGACGGTGGTCGAACGCTGCGGCCAGATCCTCCCCAACCAGCTCGATGCCCAGGGCGCCGCCATCATCCAGCGCGATCTCGAGCGCATGGGCGTGCGGATCGTCCTCAACCAGAGCGTCGCCGGCATCCTCGGCCCCGGCCGCGCCACCGGCGTCGCGCTGGCGGACAAGCCCCACGTGCAGGCCGACCTCGTCGTCGTCGCCACCGGCACCGAACCCAACAAGGAACTGGCCCAGCAGGCCGGCTTCGAAACCGGTCGCGGCATCCGCGTGAGCGACCGCCTGCAGACCTCGGCGCCCCACGTCTACGCCGCCGGCGACGCCATCGAAATCGACGACGCCACCACGGGCCGGCGGATGCCCTCGGCCACCTGGTTCAACGCCGTCCTGCAGGGCAAGTTCGCCGCCTTCAACATGGCCGGGCGCGCGCGGGTCTACTCCGGCGCGATCGGCATCCAGAACGCCGTCCAGTTCCACCGGGTGCCCGCGATTTCCTTCGGCCAGGTGCTCGTGCCCAACGAAAGCCGCGAAAACGTCGAAGTGCTCAGCCAGACGGAAGGCGATGCAGTCTACAAGAAGCTCGTGCTGAAGAACGGCCGCATCGTGGGCCTGGTGTTCGTGGGCGACATCCAGAAGTCCGGCTTCTACGGCGCCCTGATCCGCCACCAGGTCGACGTCTCCCGCTACCGCCACAAGCTGCTCGACCGGGATTTCAGCTACGCCGTCTTCGCCGGCGGCCCGCAGTTCGGCCAGCGCAGCCCCTATCGGAACCTGGCCGGATTGGCTTCCTGAGCGTTCGGGGATCGGCGGGCCCCACCGCCTTGCGCGGTGGGGGGGCCAACTTCGCCTCCCACGGCGCAAGGCCGCGGGGGGGCGCGAATCTAATCCGCCAGCCGCAGTCCGTCGCGCGCGGTTTCGCGCGCGAGGCGCGCGAGCGTCATCTTGCGGAACAGCTTTTCGAGGCGCGCGCGTTCCTTGCCCCAGTAGCGGTGCAGCGGACAGGGCCGCTTTTCGCCGCAGCCCGCCAGCCCCAGGATGCACTCGCGGAACAGATCGTCCCCCTCGACGCTGCGCACGATGTCCAGCAGCGTGATCTTCGCCGCCGGCTTGGCCAGCGCCAGGCCGCCCTTGGCCCCGCGCGTGGACGCCAGCAGCCCCGCCCGCGTCATCCGCTGCAGGATCTTCGTCAGGAAATGGAACGAAATGTCCATCTGCGCGGACATTTCCCGGACGGACACGTGGGCTTCGTCCGGCCGCGCCGCGATGTAGAGCGCCGCCCGCAATCCGTATTCGCTGCTTTTCGAGATCAAGGCCATGCTTTTCAGACTCCCGGGTCTCAAAATACCAGAACCCCCGCCTCCGTCAACCGCGGCCCGGCGCGGAAATTTTTCCGCGGCGAACTTGCGGATCCGGCCCGGCGGAGTATAATTAGGACATCAATGTCTTAAATAGGAGCCCGGAATGGAAACGACTTTCGAACAGCAGCTGGAACGGCCCGTCAAGAGCGTGCTCGCGGATTTCCCCGCGCTCGGCGCCCTCCTCGGCGAATTCCGCATCGGCTGCGTGGACTGCGGGGTGGGTTCCTGCAAGTTCAAGGAAATCGAGGACATCCACCGGCTGGCGCCGGAAGCGGAGCGCGACCTGTGGACGCGCCTGGCCCGGATCATCGAGCCCGGCCGCACCGCGCAGCTCCCCGTCCGCGAACGGGCCCCGGCCGCGCCGGCGGCCTCCGCCTCCCCGCCCATCCGCCAGCTCGTCGCCGAACACCGCTGGATCCTGCGCTGGGCGGCCGTGATCCCCCGCCTGGCCGCGGAGCTCGACCTGAACCGCGAGGAGGACCGCCGCACCGTGCTCGCCGGCGTCGATTTCATCCGCCACTACGCCGACCGCCGCCACCACGGCAAGGAAGAGGACATCCTGTTCCGCTACTTCGACTCCGGCCTCGACGTCCTCCAGGCCATGCTGACCGACCACGTCGCCGGCCGCGAACACGTCCGCGCCATCGAAGCCGGCGTCGCCGCGCGCGACGATGCCGCCGTCCGCGAACATCTGCTGGCCTACGCCGTCCTCATCCGCGAGCACATCCGCAAGGAGGACGACATCCTGTTTCCCTGGCTGGACCGCCAGCTGCTGGACTCGCAGGTCGGCCAGATGTACGCCCAGTTCCTCGAAGCCGACCGCCGGTTCGACCGCGATCCCCGGCAACTGGAGAATTTCGTGGCGGAGCTCGAAGCCCGGTTCGACGCCGCGCCCGCCGCCGCCGCCCGCTAGCCAAACCCAACCTGACCCGAAAGGAAACGACCCATGAACTTCCAAGGCTGCCCCGGTTCCCGCATGATGGACATGCGCCGTCCCGCCGCGGACGGCGCTCCCGCCGCCGCGCCCGGCTCCACGCCGTCGCAGTTGCGCCAGTGGCCCGTCCAGCTCCACCTCATCTCGCCCATGGCCCCCTACTACCAGGGCGCCGACGTCGTGCTGACCGCCGACTGCGTAGCCTACGCCCTCGGCGGCTACCACGCCGAACACCTCAAGGGCAAAGCCATCGCCATCGCCTGCCCCAAGCTCGACGACGGCCAGGACGTCTACGTCGAGAAGATCCGTTCCTGGTTCGACGACGCCAAGATCAACACCCTGACCGTCATGATCATGGAAGTGCCCTGCTGCCGGGGCCTCAGCGCCCTCGCCCGCCGCGCCCTCGAAAGCGCCGCCCGCAAGGTCCCCGTCAAGGAAGTGGTCGTCGGCCTCGACGGCACCATCCGCCAATCCGAGTGGCTCGGAGCGTAGGAGGCGGGGGTCTTCCGACCTTCCCGCCCCCCATGGCCTTGCTTGCCCACCGAAGCCTTGGCGAAGGCGGGTCCCGTGGGTGAAGAAGTTCGGCAAAAAGCGGAGCGCCGCCCTTGAGCAGACCTCATTCACCCGCGCCGCAAGGGCGCGGGGGTCTGGCGATCTCTGGTCATGTTGAGCGCAGGCGCACCGCGCCGTAGTCGAAACATCTCGGCCTCGCGCCTGCGTCCGGCCGCGGGACCCGGCCCAGATCCTTCGACCAGCTCGGGATGACACCGCCAAAAGAAAATTTCCGCCTTTCGACTTGCGCTTCCGCCATATTCTGGTATCGTGATACCAGAATTAAGGAGGCTCTCATGAACCGTTCGAATCTGGCTCTTGGAATCTTTTGGGCGGCGCTCTTCGCGGCCACCCCCGCCTTCGCGCACTGCGACACCCTCAACGGCCCGGTCATCCCCGAGGCCAAAGCCGCCCTCGCGGCCGGCGACGTCGTCCCCGTTCTCAAATGGGTCCAGCCGGCGGATGAAGCCGCGATCAAAGCCGCCTTCGCCAAGGCGGTCGCCGTCCGCGGCCAGAGCCCGGAGGCGCAGGAGTTGGCCGACCAGTACTTTCTCGAAACCCTGATCCGCCTCCACCGCGCGGGCGAAGGCGCCCCCTATACCGGCCTCAAGGATGAGCCCGTCGAGCCCATCGTCGCCCTCGCCGACCAGGCCTTGGCCTCCGGTTCCGCGGACGACATGATCGCCAAGGTCGTCGGCCACGTCGACCACGCCATCCGCGAGAAATTCGACCGTGCGCTGGAAGCCCGGAAGCACAAGGACGACAGCGTCGAGGCCGGCCGCGAATACGTGGAGGCCTACGTGGCCTACGTGCACTTCGTCGAGGGCATCCACGCGGCCGTCATGTCGGCCGGCGGCCACGCCCATGCCGAAAGCCGGGCTCCGGCCGCCGCCGGCCACGCCGCCCACGCGGAATAGGGATCGCCCGTGACCGGCCTGCTCAACATCCCCGAAAGCCTTTCCATCGCGCTCCACGTCTGCCTGTGGATCGCCGACGGCGACCGCGCGTTCCGGCCGTCCGCCCGCATCGCGCGGGAGCTGGGATTTTCCTACCACCATTTCGCCAAGATCGTGCAGCGGCTCGTCCACGCGGGCGTGCTGGAGGCCGAGCGCGGACCCAAGGGCGGCATCCGCCTTGCCCGCGATCCCAAGACGCTGACCCTGCTCGACGTCTACCGGGCCGGCGGCGGCGAACCCCTCGCCCCCCACCGCTGCATGCTCGATCCCAAGATCTGCGCCGGCCGCGCCTGCGCGTTCGGCCATCTGGTGGAAAAGGAAAACAATCTGCTCCACCGCAAAATGCAGCAAACCACGCTGGCCGGCCTGGCCAAGACCTTCGACCGCTCGCAACTGAGGACCGCATGAAACGCAAAATCGTCTCGATCGATGAATCTCTCTGCAACGGCTGCGGCCTGTGCGTCAGCGCCTGCCACGAAGGCGCCATCCAACTGATCGACGGCAAGGCCAAGCTGATTTCCGATTCCTACTGCGACGGCCTCGGCGACTGCCTGCCGGCCTGTCCCGTCGACGCGATCCAAATCGTCGAGCGCGAAGCGGCCGACTACGACGAAGCCGCCGTCGCCGCCCGCATGGCCGCCGCCAAAGGCCATGCCGTGCCCGCGGCCCCCGCGCCCGCCCCGGCCGCGGCCAAGCCCCCCGTCTTCGCCGGCTGCCCGGGCATGATGGCGAAATCCATGGCCCCCAAGCCCGCCGCCGCGCCGGCCCCGGACGCCCCCAGCCCGCCCGTCGCGAAGCTCGGCAACTGGCCCGTCCAGATCAAGCTGGTCAATCCCCGCGCGCCTTACCTCCAGAATGCCGCGCTGCTGATCGCCGCCGACTGCACCGCCTTCGCCTACGCCGACATCCATCGCAAGTTCATGCGCAACAAGGTCACCCTGATCGGCTGCCCCAAGCTCGACGAAGGCGACTACGCCGAAAAACTCACCGCCATCTTGCAGGCCAACGAGATCAAGAGCGTGACCGTCCTGCGCATGGAAGTGCCCTGCTGCGGCGGCCTGTCCGCCGCCGTCCAGCGCGCCCTCCAGGCCTCCGGTAAAATGATCCCCTGGCAGGTCGTCACGATTTCCACCGACGGAGAAATCCTTGAAGACTGAAGCCAACAGCCATTCCTCCCACGGAGATTCTCGGAGAGCCACAGAGAATGCTTCCATGATCCTTCTCCGTGAACCTCTGTGCACCTCTATGAGAGAAAATTCTTCGGCCGTTCTTTCTGTTCCCTGAACCCCGAACCCTGATACCCTCGATTTAGAAAACAACCCCCAAGGAGATCCCCATGAGCGAAATGTTCTGTTTCCAATGCGAGCAAGCCATCGGCGGCAAAGGCTGCACCAAGGCCGGCGCCTGCGGCAAATCCCCCGAAGTCTCGAACCTGCAGGATGAAGTCACCGCGGCGCTGATCACCCTCGCCCGCGCCGTCGACGGCAAGCCCGCCGACGCCAAGACCGAGGCGCTCTTCATGGACGCGCTGTTCATGACCGTCACCAACGTCAACTTCGATCCCCAGGCCAACGCGGCGATGCGCGACCGCATTTTGAAGGCGGCCGCGGCCGCCGGCGGCGCCCCCGCCTACAAGCCCGCCGACCTGTTCCACGGCGACCAGGACGTCGTTTCCCTGCGCTCCACGTTGCTCTTCGGCCTGCGCGGCATGGCGGCCTATGCCGCTCACGCGCGCGTCCTCGGCAAGACCGATCCCAAGGTCTCCGCCTGGTTCCAGAAGGGCATGAAAGCCCTCGGCGACGACCACACCGTCGAAGGCTGGCTCGGCCTCATCATGGAATTCGGCCAGATCAACCTCGCCACCATGGCCCTGCTCGACGCCGCCAACACCGGCGCCTACGGCAACCCCGTCCCGACCAAGGTCTCCACGACGCTGGAAAAGGGCCCCTTCATCGTCGTCACCGGCCACGACCTGCACGACCTGAAGATGCTGCTCGAACAGTCCGCCGGCAAGGGTGTCAACGTCTACACCCACGGCGAAATGCTCCCCGCGTTCGGCTATCCCGAACTGAAGAAACATCCGCACCTCAAGGGCCACTTCGGCACCGCCTGGCAGAACCAGCAGAAGGAATTCGCCGACCTCCCCGGCGTCGTGCTGTTCACCACCAACTGCATCATGCCGCCGCGCCCCAGCTACATCCAGCACCTCGCCACCACGGCCGAGGTCGGCTGGCCCGGCGTCCAGCATATCGCCGCCGATGAACAGGGCCACAAGGACTTCTTCGGCATCATCGCCCAGGCCCTCGCCCTCGGCGGCTACCCGGAAACCAAGCCCGGCGCCTACGAACTGATGACCGGCTTCGCCCACAACGCCGTCCTCTCCGTCGCCGACAAGGTCGTGGACGCCGTCAAGAGCGGCGCCCTCAAGCACATCTACCTCGTCGGCGGCTGCGACGGCGCCAAGCTCGGCCGCGACTACTACACCGAGTTCGTCGAGAAGACCCCCAAGGACACCCTCGTCCTGACGCTCGCCTGCGGCAAGTTCCGGTTCAACCACCTGCAGGACAAGCTGGGCGACATCGGCGGGATCCCGCGCCTGCTCGACATGGGCCAGTGCAACGACGCCTACTCCGCCATCCAGGTGGCCGTCGCCCTCGCCAAGGTCTTCAACTGCGGCGTGAACGACCTGCCCCTCTCG
>JAKLIL010000409.1 GCA_022709625.1 Verrucomicrobiota bacterium | reverse complement strand
GTTGGAAATCCGCCGTCAGGCGGATTTGAACGACGCGCGTAAGCGAGGGCGTAGCCCGAGCGCGGATCGGAGGCGGGGTTGGGCTCGCGGCGACCTGCCGCGTACCGCATCCACGCGCGCGCCCCCACCCGAAGCCCGCAGGGCGGAGCCGCCGCAGGCGGCCAAGAGAGCGCGGCAGAACGCCGCGAAGA
Organism: Verrucomicrobiota bacterium; assembly: GCA_022709625.1. Taxonomy (GTDB): domain Bacteria; phylum Verrucomicrobiota; class Kiritimatiellia; order CAIQIC01; family Lenti-01; genus Lenti-01. The sequence continues at coordinate 1,822 of JAKLIL010000409.1, read as the reverse complement.
ACCCCGCCGATCTTCACGCGGGCCGCTTTGCCCGCAGGGCACAGGCCCGCGTGGCCGCCGAGGGCAACGCCCGAGGCGCAAGGCGAGCGAGCGCCAGCGAGCGAGTTCCACCCGGAGCCCAGCCGTGGACGCCGCAGGCGTGACGGCGGGGCGAGGAATGGCCAGCCCCCGGCGCAGGCCGCGCCCAGCCGCGCGAGCGGCTGGGCCGTGGCCGAAGCGGGGGCGGCCATCCCCCGAGCGACGCGAAGCGGAGCGAGGAGCCAGCGTAGCCGCGCGGCAGCGCCGCGCGTAGAAGGCTGCTAGAAGGCCGCGGCAGCGGGGGGCAAGGAAGGTCGGGCGCATGGGGGGACGCGCGGCCAATGGGGGGCGGCGCGCAACGGGGGGAAAGGCACGGCCGCGCAAGGGGGGCTTGATGGATGCCAGGCTATACGATGGACAACTCGCCATCGAGTTTAGTAAAGAGGTGCCACCACCCTTAAAAGCCCTGTAAACATTGGGTGAAATACTTGTCATGGATGTCCGTTTTCTTCCCCCATTTTTCAGCAAAGTGGCGATTAAGTGGCAGTTTTGCTTCGCACTTGCACTTTACGAACAAATATTTCAGCCCAATCCTGTATCGCCGATGATGAAGCATTGTGGAATCCATGCGGCATATTGACCTGCCATCAATTGGGTTATGCCCAATGCCCGCACGAGACATTCCGATAGTCGCCGGAGGGCTGATTCGAGAACGAAGAGGTCTATTTGCGCTTTAGGCACGAGGTCACCAATTCTATTTCTGGCCAGTAACAACCATCCGGATCTAAATTCTTGAAACGATCTCCCGTTCCACCAGATCAAACGCCGCATCGAAGTCGAACGAGGATTCAACTGACAGCAGGCTATCGAGATCTGCGGTAAACAAGGGATTTGTCTTTTTGGTAAACAGATTTTCAGCGAATTCCGCCCGATTCACTTCGTGTCCCTCATGGTCCATGTAAGCGCGGAACACCTTGACCACTCGTTTCGGATTCGCGCCGCCTTCCGTCAGGCCCAACCAGAGATCAAACAAGTCCCGTCCTTTCCGGCGTTGGTAGAGAGCTCGCAACTTGGTGCCCAGCAATTCGTCCAGATCGAACGTCGGGATTTCGCACCCGCCCGTGAACCAAGGCGAAGCCATCGCAAAGTTCCTCTTCCGGACGCCGAGCGCAGCGAAATGTTCCCTGGAATTGATTTCAACCTTCAGTCTCATCGGCACCGCCGGAGGCAGTTCCGGCAGGATGCGGTAGGTCAGCGTGGCGACGCCTGGCCCCTGCTTGCGTTTCGGCTTTCCCAATAGCGCGCTCAGTGCGTCATGGATGGTGTCGAAGAGCGGACCTATGGGTCCCGCTTGGATTTGAACCAGATCGATATCTTCCGAATATCGCCGTGCGGGGCTGAAATACAACTTGTGCAAGGCCGTACCGCCTCGAAATGCCAAGTGTTCCGCCAAGACCGGCTGGCGGAACAATTCAACCAATGTCCTACAAATCAGCAAATCCTGCTCGACCATCGAATCCGATCGCCAAGGTGCTTGGCTGCGCCAAGCGTTGATATACGCTTGTGGGATCATATCTCCTCCCGTTCCACTTCAGCATTCAGCCATAAGCGCCAGCGTTTACTACAGGTCGAACCTCGAATTGGCCTCGACGGTTCCAGTTTCGCATCGAACGGTTTTTTACGCGCCAGCCAATCCGCAAGCGGCTGCGTTTTGCTGGCAAAACCGGCCTGTTCCAGCAGCCAACCCAGCCGTTGCCCATACGCCAGGTTCCCGTCGAGTTGGACCACCTTGACCAGCTTGGCT
>JAKLIL010000408.1 GCA_022709625.1 Verrucomicrobiota bacterium | reverse complement strand
ATTCGAACCAGTTGGCCATCGTCGTCAAGGACCTGAACCCGACCATCATCGACGCAGGCGACGGCACGAACGACTCGAGGAACCATCAAGGCGTCTACGTTGCCCTGCGCAAGGGCGGCATTGCCATCATCTACGACTTCGGCTTCGAAGGGGCGCCGCTGCTGGCGGTGATCGGCAACGTGGAGGCGTTCACGCGCGACGGCCAGACGGTCGTGCGCTGGGAAACGCTGGCGTCGTGGGGCACGGCGGGCTTCTACCTCGAGCGGCAGATCGACGGCCAGTGGACGCGCATCAGCGCCGAGCTGGTTCCATTCCCGCTGTTCGGGGAAGGGACGATCGTCTACGAAGAGACCGATCCGGGCGCGGCGGCGGGCGGGACCTACCTGTGGCGGTTGGTCGAACTGGAAACCAGCGGCAAAGCGATCACGTACGGGCCGTACCGGCTGACGGTGGACGGCGCGGGGCGGACCTACGCCGACTGGGCGGCGGCGCGTTTCGCGCCGGACGATCTGGCCGACGCCGCGGTGAGCGGTCCGGAGGCGGATCCGGACGGCGACGGATTGAACAACCGGCAGGAGTTCCTGGCGGGGACCGATCCGTGGGACGCCGACTCGGTGCTGCAGATCACGGGCATAGCGCGGACGGACGAGGGCCTCGAACTGCGGTGGCATGGCGTGGCCGGCCGCCGCTATCGGATCGCGGTGGCGGAAAGCCTGTTCGGCCCGTTCCTGCCGCTGGAGCAGGCCATCGAGGCCACCGACGAAAACGGCCGTGCCGTCTTGACGACCGACTTCCAGGATCGCCAAATGTACTTCCAGGTGATTCTGGTGGGACAATAAACGTAGGAATGCACTCGCCCCGCGGCCCAGGGCCGCGGGGCATGATTTAATGAACGCCATGAATGCGAACAATCCCCAACCTCCGCCCCGACTGGCGCTCAATCCATTGCTGTTGTCCGAGTGGCTGGCTTTGGCAGTGCCGAGCACCCAGTCGCAAACCATTGCGAACATGGACGAGGCCGGCGACAAAACCACCTACACCGACGCGGCCAACTTCGTCCAGATCGACGTGCCGCCATCCACCGGCCATTGAGTTTCCGGCGCGGGGAGGACGCGCGTCGGCCGCCAGGCCTCCGCGACTGGCGGGAGCCGGGAACCGCGCCACCCGCAGAGGGGTGGCCTACACAAACCGGGAACAAACGGATCGTTGTAGACCGGGCCTCCGTGCCCGGCGCCTGAACAGAGCGGCAGGAGCGGGGCCTTGGTTGCGCCTTTTTGCAGATGCGCCCGCCAAACGCGTTGCCGCCAAACGCCGTTGACAAGCCGGTGGGCAATCGGTATATCCCTTCCCCCGTTTGAAAAAGCACCCATAAGGAGACAGACGAATGAGCATAGTGAAAGAGTTCCAGGAATTCGCCGTAAAAGGCAACATGATCGACATGGCGGTCGGCATCATCATCGGCGGGGCGTTCGGCAAGATCGTGACCTCGCTGGTGAACGACGTGATCATGCCGCCGATCGGTCTGCTGCTAGGCAAGGTGGATTTCAAGCAACTGGCCGTGACACTGGTGCCCGAGTCGACGGACGCCGCCGGCGCAGTCGTCCCGGCGGTGAAACTGAACTACGGCATGTTCGCGCAGAACATCGTCGATTTCCTTATCATCGCCTTCTGCGTGTTCCTGCTGGTCAAGGGCATCAACACCCTGCGCCGGAAGCAGGAAGCCGCGACGGCGAAGTAATTCGCATAAAACCTAAAATAAGGAAAATGTAAAAGCAATGAAGAAAATAATATTGTTGGTTGCGGCGCTTTCGGTTGCGTTTTCTGTATCGGCAGCGGAAAAGAAGGCTGAAAAGTCAGAAAAATCAGCGAAAAACGGCTTGACGACGGCCTTGAACGCTGGCTTGTCGCTGACGGACGGCAACAGCGAGACATTGGCCGCGAATGGCGCCCTGATAACCGAAGGCGAAAAGGAAGGCCTTGGCTCCGTGCTGGCGGGCATTGAAGCCAACTACGGC
>JAKLIL010000407.1 GCA_022709625.1 Verrucomicrobiota bacterium | reverse complement strand
CAAAATGCAGCAGGCCGCCGTCGTTGCCGACAAAAAGCGTGGCGCTTTCCATGACGGCGACCAGCAGCGGCAGCGGCGTCTTGCCCACCCAACGGAAATCCGCCTGGCCCGCCGGCGGGACGAACGATTCTTCACCGGCGCCGCCGATCCACGCCACCTGGAAACCCCGCGTGCGCCGCAACCATTCCGCCACTTCGGCAAACCGTTCCGGCAGCCAATTTTTTCCGCTCCAGCCGGAACCCGGCGCCAACAATGCCAAAGGCTGCGTTTGCCCCACCCCTTCGGCCGCCCGAAATACCCGGGCCGCTTGGCGCTCGGCGGGCAACACCTCGTACACCAGCCGCTCGGCATGGACTTCGATGCCCAGCGGCCGCAGGAGGCCGCACCAGGCATCGGCTTCGTAGCGATCTTTTTCGAACGCCTGGACATGCGTTTGGATTTCCGGCCGGAGACGAGGCGGGCGCCGGTCCCCGATGCCGATCCAAAGCCGCGGGCGAAGGGCGTTCGCCAAAAACCGGCCCACTCCGTCCAACGTCGCGATGAGGACGTCGACGCCCTCGCGGCGCAAGTCGGCGGCCAGTCGCCATTGGCGCCACATGCCCTGCCGCCACTGGCGCCGTCCCCGGACGAAGCGGGACAGGTTCGGCCCAAAAATGCGGATGGAATCCACGGCAGAGGCATACCGCAAGGCCAACGCTTCGCTCCAGGGACCGACCAGCCAATGGATTTTTGCCGTCGGGTTACCAACTCGCAAGGCTTGCAGCATCGGAACCACATGCAGGATGTCCCCCAAATGGCCGGGCGAGAATACCACGACGGTTTCCGCCGGGCCCTTGGCACCCGGCCACCATCTGGCCAAGGCATCCAGGCCGAGATAGGTCCATTCGCTCAACGGCAGCCTCCATGGGGCGCGCGGATCCGCGGCCGCAGGTTCCGGACTCTGGCAGCCATGTCCGGCATGCCCCTACTTCAAGTGGACAATCTTGTCCAGCACGCCGATCAAATCCTTCAGCTCGCTGCCGTGGATGCGCTCCAGCAGGCTCTGCACGGATTGCAGGCGGTCCAATTCGGCCTTGAGCTGCGAACTGGAAATGTCGGGCGTGCGCGGCAAATACACGACTTGGCAGAGGGGGGTCAGAAAATCGAATTTCCCGGTCCAATCGGCGCCGATCGCAAACACGTCGATTTGCAGCCGGCGCACGTCGTCGGCTTTCTGCTCCCAGGAGATTTCCGGAATGACCTCGTCCACGTAGCGCAAGCTGCGCACGATCTCGACGCGTTCGGCAAAAGGAAGGATGGTCTTCTTGCCTTTGCCTTCGTTGAACCGGTCGGTGGAGACGGCCACCGTCAGGTGGTCGCCCAATTCCCGGGCCCGGCGCAGCAGATGCACGTGGCCGACATGCAGCAGATCGAACGTGCCATAGGTGATGACTTTTTTCATGGTCCGGAATTCACCATATCGGAAATCCCCCCCGGGCGCAACCGGAGCGCCGCCGGGGCATGTCCGCCAGGTTTTCAGGCTTTGCCCATGCAGGGGATGCGGCTAGGATGCGCTCGTGAATTCGCTCCCGGACAGCCGGCCGCCCAAACGCCATCCCCGCCGGAGACGCTTCGCGGCCTATCTGCTCCAAGCCGTGCGGCATTCCTCGAGTTGGATCCTGCGGCTGATTTTTTCCTTTGCGATCGTGGTCGTCGGGCTGTTTGCCTATCTGCACCTTGTCGGCCTGCCGGCCTACTTCACCGACTACTTCCTGGACCGCATGGCCGCGGACGGCTACTACCTGCAGATCGAACGGCTGGCGCTGGAAATCGACCGCGGTCTGGTCGCCAAGAACATCCGGTTGTTCCCGGCCGCCGACGCGGCGGAACCGTTCATGGAAGCCCGGGAGTTGACGGTGGCCCTCGATCCCCTCGCCCTGTTGCACGGGCACCGGACGACCTTGCTGTCGATCGTCGACGGATCCCTGCGGGTACATTTGGGCGACAACCGGCCCGGCTTGCGGGAGGGGTGGCGTTCG
>JAKLIL010000406.1 GCA_022709625.1 Verrucomicrobiota bacterium | reverse complement strand
CGCCTCGGCTGGCGACCGCCACCTACCTTCCCCTCGCGCAAGACAACGACGCCAACGGACTGCCGGACTGGTTCGAATTGCGCTACTTCGGTGCCACCGGCCAAGACCGCTACGCGGATCCCGACCACGACGGCTTCGAAAACGAACTGGAAGCGGCGGACCATGTCGATCCGCTCGATCCCGCCTCTGTTCCCAGCCCGCCCGTGATCCAACACGTGCCGCTACCTTCCCCGGCCACCAGCCCCGCGCCATGGAGCATCGAAGCCACCATCACCGACAATTACCGCACCGTTTCGGCCTCCCTGTACTGGCGGCGCAACGGCGGCTTGGAACGGTCGGCCACCATGACCAACATGCCGGGAACAGCCGATTGTTTCCAAGGGCAAATTCCCTCTCCTGCACGCAACGGCGACGTGGTCGTCTACCGCATCGAAGCCCGCGACGCCGCCGGATTCTCCGCCCAGTCCGTGTCCTGGACCGTGACCGTGGCCTATGCCCAGCTGGTATTGTCGCCGCCGGCCATGACCGTCTCCGCCCCCGCCGACAGTCGAACCAACGCCGACTTGTTCGTCTGGAACGTCGGCAGCCGGCCGCTCGACCTTACCCTCGAAATCGCGCCCCTTGGCTTTGCGGACGACATGGAAGCCGGCCCCAACGGCTGGACGCGCCCCGACGGCAATACCGATTGGCACCTCAGCTCGCAGGAGGCGCATTCCCCTTCCCACGCCTGGTACTGCGGCCAGGAAGCGTCGCGGACCTACCGCAATTCCACCCACGCGGCGCTGGTTTCTCCGCCCATCCAACTCGGTGCGTCCGCGCCCCGCCTCGATTTCATGCACTGGGCCCGCTTTGAAATCGACCAGGACGATTTTCCCGACGGCATCCATTACTGGGATGCCGGCGTCCTCGAAATTTCGGACACCGACGGCGCCTATTGGCAACCGCTGGTCCCCGACGGCGGCTATCCCGGCCTGGTCACGTCCAACTGGGTGTCGCCGTTCGCCCCCGACACGCCGTGTTTCGTCGATACCGACGGCTGGGAACCCGGCGGCGCCGATCTCTCGGCTTTCGCCGGCCGCGTTGTCCGAATCCGCTTCCGCTTCGGCGCGGACATGTACACCGTGGCTGAAGGCTGGCGCATCGACGACGTCGTCGTCTCGCCCCGCACCGAATACGACGGGTGGCTGACGCTGCCGGCGACCAACGCCTCGGTTCCCGCCGGCTTAGGCATGATTTTTCCGCTGGCGTTCGATACCGCCGCGCTACCGCCGATGGCCTCCGGCCATCTGTCCGTCCGCATCCACCACAACGATCCCGAACGCCCTTCGCCCATCGTCGTGCCCATCGATTTTAACAACATGTCCCGCCGCGTGCGCGTGGCGACCGATGGCCCGGGCCAAGCCACTCCCGCCGGTGACATCCTCGTGCCGCCCGATACGCCCTTCGCGGTCGACTTGGCGGCCGACGCCAACGCCTTTATCGCCGACATCCAAACCAACCGCGTTCCGATGCCGCTTCCCGAAATCGTCTCGACCCAATCCCTGCAATGGGCTTCGTTGGCCAGCAATCTCGACATCCAGGCCACGTTCGCGTCGATTCTCGCGGACGGCCTCGTGCCGCCTGAATGGCTCGCCCAATACGGCCTAACCGACCGGAATTGGATGGCCGAGGCCAGCTTGGATCCCGACCGCGACGGACTGCTCACCTGGCAGGAACACGAGTTGGACAGCAACCCCACCAATCCGGCCGAGGCACCCCTCCGGGTGGATTTCGCGGGACCGGTTCCACCCGCTTCCAACGAATGGCGGCTCACATGGCATGCGTTTACCAACCGCTCTGCCAGCTACGACGTGCTCTGCGCCACAAACCTGGCCGAACCCTTCGGTGTGTTCACCAACTTGCCCGCCGCCCCGCCCGTCATGACCTCGCCTCCCCTGCCGCCCAGCTCCCGCTTCTTCGGCCTGCGGAAACGCTGAAGCGGGTTATGATCAAGTTTGGCCGTCCGGGACCACCGCAGGA
>JAKLIL010000405.1 GCA_022709625.1 Verrucomicrobiota bacterium | reverse complement strand
TGATTTCCAACGGTGGGCGTGATTGGTCTGGAAAAACCGGCCCCGGAAGGATGAACGGCATGGAATCGAGTTCCGCCAAATACAAACAGTTCGAGCAAATCCTGCGGTCGGCCCCGATGGCCAACGACAAGGAAAAGGCCTACGTCGACCACGCCCTCCCGCGGGGTTGGGCCACGCTGTGCTGGCTGCCGGAGGGAACAGGCAAAGAACGCCTGCTGGACGTCGGCAGCTACCATGGCCTATACGGCCCGGCCTACCGGGACATCTGGAATTACGCCGAGGTGGATTTGCTCGGCTACGAAGAGGAAGACGGGCAGGTGCTCGAACGGATGGGCCTGAATGGCCGTCCGTTCCAGATGCGGATGTGCAAGGGCAACATCGAATTGGAACGCTTCCCCTACGACGACGGCACCTTCGACGTGGTCGTGTTCATGGAAGTCGTCGAACACATGATCTTCGACCCCGTGTTCGTGATGAACGAGATCAACCGGGTCCTGAAGCCGGGCGGGCTCGTGCTGTTCGCGGTCCCGAACGCAACCAGCGATTCCTGCCTGTGCTTCCTCGTCAACGGCTCCCAGCCGGGCTTCCTGCGCCAGTACATTTCCGATGCGCTGAAATCGGGCGAGCGCAACTTGTACACGGTCTACAATCTCGGCCATTTCCACGAATACACGCGCGCGGAAGTCGAGGCCTTGGTCCGCAGCACGGGGTTCCGCGTGGAGAACATGGGCGGCATTTCGCCCCGGGCGCCGTTCCTCGACGGTTTTCGGTTCAAGCTCCTGCGCGGGTTCGTGCGGGCGCTGTTTCCCCGTTCCCGGCGTATCCGCGAAGACACCATCGTGGCCGTGCTGCGCAAGGAGCGGTATCAACCCCTCGACCAGTTGGCCGAGCGCTACCCCCGTCCCTTGTACCGGGATTTATAGGTTTGCCTATGAGGCTGCCCTTCTTCAAACCCAAGCCGATCCTGTACAAGGTTTGGCTCGAAAACGACGGCAAACCGATTCCGCCGGCTTATTTGGGCGACATGGACCACAACCGGCCCGCAGGCTGCCGCGTCGAATTCTGGTCCGGCGCCGCGGAAACCCGGGAGTTGCTCGCCAAATACCAGCCGCGATTTCCGCGGATCGCGGAATACTTCTGGGCTTCCAATACCGTGCCGGGCATGCGCTCGGACATGCTCCGCTATCTGCTCATCTACGACCGGGGCGGGCTGTACGCCGACCACGACGTGCAATGGCGCCGGACCCGCCTGCCCCGAGGCTACGACGTGTTGCTGTGGACCGAGTTCGTCCATACCGACGCCGAGGTCCGGCAAAACATGGCGCACACCCGCGAATACCGCGGCGAGGTCCCCGAATACAACGTGCGCATCGCCAATTACGTTTTCGCGAGCCGGCAGCCGCAGTCGCCGCTCTTCGGGCGCATTCTCGACCTCGTGCAGACGCGGCTGCAGGCCAATGCCAACGCCCCCCTGAATCCCTACGGCGCGCTGTATACCGCGGGGCCCGACGCCATGACCGACGGCGTCGTCGCAGGCCTGCCCGCCCCCGCGACATTGACGCCGTTCGAGAAGTGCGCACAAACCAACATCGCCTGGACGGACCGGGGCGGCGAGCGGGTGTTGCTGTTTGGCCGCCTGCCCGGCCGCGCCATCGCCTTGCACGAAATGCACGGCGCGTGGATCGACTCCCACAAGCGGAAATAGGCTTTCCGGCCGGGGTCCGGGCAATTGGCATCGCGTTTCCGGGCGCCGGGAGGTTCGCCTAACTCGACAGCAACGGCGCCAGCAGGCGCTTCAGGTTGGCGCCCAGGTCCTGCCGCTCGTAGCGGGCCATCCGTTCGCGCTGGCCCTGCAGGATGGCCCGGCGCAGGGGTTCGTCCTCGGCCACGCGTCCAAGGGTTTCGGCGATCAGGTCGAAGCGCTTGTCCCGCAGCAGCACGCCGGCGCCGGCAAGGGTTTCCGGCACGGCTCCCGCGGCGAAGGCCACCACGGGCACGTCGTGCGCCATGGCTTCCAGCAG
>JAKLIL010000404.1 GCA_022709625.1 Verrucomicrobiota bacterium | reverse complement strand
TCCGCCTTCCAGAACATCGTGCTGATGATCATCGGCGTGCTGGTGATCATGCTGGTCAGCAACGTGCTGACCATCATCAGCAACCCCGAGAACATCAAGATCGGCGCGGTGATCAACAACACGGTGTACGAACGCTACGACGAAGGGGAGAAGACGTTCGTGCCGCCCAAGTTCCAAAACATGCGGCAGGATCCCATCTACGTCGACGTGGAAGCGGACAAGCTCACCATCTATCCGGAAAAGAAGGAAATCGCGGCGCGCGACCTCATGTTCGAGGGCAACGACTTCGAGAAATTCCTCGACGACGTGGAGAAGGTGAAGTCCGTCCGCTACGTCGTCCTGCTGCTGCGGCCGGGCAGCGCCGTGTTCCAGCGCAAGTTGCGCCAGGTGATCCGCGACCGCGGCATCGACGTGGGCTTCGAGCCCTGGGATACCGGCCGGGAAATCGTCATCGGCGCGGGAGGTGCCTAACCCATGGCCAGCGGACCCTCCATGGATCTGAGTTCCTTTACGGACATCATGACCTGCGTCTTGGGAATTCTGGTCTTGATCATTCTGCTGACCGGCATCGACGCCTCCCAGATCACCGTGCTGGTGGCGACGCCCAAGGAAATCACCGGCGACGACAAGAGCGCCGTTTTCTTCGAATGCCGCAAGAACCAGTTGTTCCAGATTTCCCTCGAGGAAATGAAGAAAGCCTGCGACGCCAAGACCGAGGAACTCCGGGAAAAGGCGAAAAACGACCAGAACGAATTCCTCAAGATCGCCGCCCAGACGATGCTCGACGTCGACGGCCAACGTTTGGACTACACCTACGCCCTGATGGGCAAATACGTCCTGTTGCCGAACCTCGAGGCCGAGGGCTACGCGTTTGAGCGCTACCTGCAGGAAAACGAAACCATGTGGTTCGGCTCCCGACTCGCCAAAATTGATCCGGCGACCCAGTTCATCTGCTTTTTCGTGCGCCCGGACAGCTACAAGGTCTTCCAGCAGGCCCGGGCCCTGGCGTGGCTGCGCAACATCAACGTCGCCTGCGAGCTCCAGGAAGAGAAGAATCCCATCATGATCGGCCCCGGCGGCGAACGCATGTACATGCAGTAGCCGTCGCGCGCGCCCGAGTCCCCCCCGCCATGTCTCCCTTTGCGTGCCACCGGTGCGGGACGTGTTGCCGTTGGCCGGGCACGGTGTTGCTGACGGCGGCGGACGTTGCCGCGGCGGCGGAGTTCCTGGGGATGGACACCCGGACGTTAATCCAAAAGCATGCGGCCTTGGCGCCGAACCGCGCCCAGTTGGCGCTGCAAGAAACCCCGGACGGCGCCTGCGTGTTTCTCGATCCCGCGGGCCGGTGCCAAATCTATCCGGCGCGGCCCCAACAGTGCCGCGATTTTCCGCACGGCTGGCGGGTTGCCGGCTGCCCCGCCGCCGGCGCGACGGAGACTTGAGGCATGTCCAGATTTGTTGTGGCGGACGAGTCCAGCCACGGGACGAGGGCGTCCCGTCTCCATTTTGATCGTTTTTGGAGCCCCGACGCCCCCGTCAGGGGGAAATGAGAATACAGCCTTCTTGGGAAGGCTCTACGCTTCCGCGGCGCGGCGGCTGTCCACGAGCGCCTGGGATTGCTCGCGGAGCTTGTACTTCTGGATCTTGCCGCTGGCGGTCAGGGGATAGTCGTCCACGAAGAAGACGTATTTGGGAACCTTGTAGGCGGCCAGATGCTTTTTCACGTGGTCGCGGACGTCTTCTTCCGTCAGGGATTTCCCGCGGTTGAGGATGACGAAGGCGACGGGGATTTCGCCGTATTTTTCGTCGGGCGCGCCGACGACCTGGACGTTCATGATTTCGGGCAGGGCGAGGAGCAGGTCTTCGATTTCCTTGGGGGAAATGTTCTCGCCGCCGCGGATGATGATGTCCTTGATGCGGCCGGTGATGCGGTAGTAGCCGTTTTCGTCGCAGGTGCCGAGGTCGCCGGTGTGCAGCCAGCCGTCCGGATCGATGACGGCGGCGGTCTGGTCGGGCATGTTGTA
>JAKLIL010000403.1 GCA_022709625.1 Verrucomicrobiota bacterium | reverse complement strand
GCAAAGGGAAATCGTGCTGACCGGCGGAGGCGAGGTCTTCAAGTTCGGGGCGCTGGGGTTGTCGAACGAAGCCAAGGCCTACGTGGCGGCGTTCTTGCGCCGGGCGGTGGGCGGCGGGTAGGATGGGTGGCATGGATGGCATCGGCGAAAATCTCGAAGCGGTGCGGCGGCGCATCGCGGCGGCCTGCGCGCGCGCCGGCCGTGCGCCGGAATCGGTGCGCCTGCTGGCGGTGTCGAAAACCCACGGGCCGGAGGCCGTGCGCGCGGCCGCGGCCTGCGGACAGACGCGGTTTGCGGAAAACCGGGTGCAGGAAGCGGCGGCGAAGATTCCCGAGTGCCCGGACCGGCTGGAGTGGCATTTGATCGGCCATCTGCAGGGCAACAAGGCGGCGCCGGCGGCGCGGCTGTTCGACTGGATCCATTCGGTGGATTCGGCCAAGTTGCTTGAGGCCTTGGACCGCCACGCGCGCGCCGCCGGACGGACGGTGGCGGTCCTCGTGCAGGTGAACGTCTCGGGGGAGCGGTCCAAGTCGGGCCTGGCCCCCGCCGAGGCGCCGGCGGTCCTGGAACTCGGCAACCGACTGCAAAACATCCAGATGCGCGGACTGATGACGATACCGCCGCTGGCGGAAGATCCGGAACGCTCCCGGCCGTATTTCCGCGAGCTGCGGGAATGGCGCGGCCGCTGGGCCGCGGAACTGGGCACACAACTGCCGGAGTTGTCGATGGGCATGACGCACGATTTGGAAGTCGCGATCGAAGAAGGCGCGACCTTCGTGCGGGTGGGTACGGGCATATTCGGCGCGCGGGCCAGGCCCGCGCCGGCGGCGGAGGAAGCATGAACAGCGGACGCATTGCGTTTTTGGGTGGCGGCAACATGGCCGAAGCCATCATCGGCGGCCTGCTGGCGGGCGGGGTGGCGGCGGCCAAGGACGTCGTGGCGGCGGACGTCTCCGCGGACCGGCGCGCATGCCTTGCCCGCCTCCATGGAATCGAAGTCGCGGCCGACAACGCCGCCGCCGTGCGGGACGCACCGACCGTCGTGCTGGCGGTCAAGCCGCAACAAGCCGCAGAGGTCCTGGCCGGCGTCCGGGAAGCCATGTCGGCCTCCCAGCTGCTGGTTTCGATTTGCGCGGGCCTGCCGACGGCCGCGCTGGAGGCGCAAACGCCGGCGCGCGTGGTGCGCGCGATGCCCAATCTGCCGGCGGTGGTGCGGCGGGGCGTCACGGCGATCTGCGGCGGGGCGCACGCGACCGCGGCCGATCTGGATCGGGCGGACAAGCTGTTTGGCGCAGTCGGAGTGGTGGTGCGGCTGCCGGAAGGACGGATGAACGAAGTAACCGCGCTGAGCGGCAGCGGTCCGGGATTCGTGTTCGCGTTCATCGAGGCGTTGGAAGAGGCGGCAGCCGCCATGGGCCTCGAACCGGCCATGGCCCGCCAAATGGCGCTGGAAACCGTGCGCGGCGCGGCGGAACTCGCGGCGCAAACGGGCACGGACCCGACCGAACTGCGGCAGCGCGTGAGTTCCAAGGGCGGCACGACGCTCGCGGGGCTGGCGGCCATGGCGGCCGGCGGCTTTTCGGCCGCGGTGGCGGCGGGCATGAAAGCGGCGCGGGACCGCGCCGCGGAATTGGGGAGGTGACGGCATGACGGCAACCGCAACGGCCGAAACCGCAGGCGCGCGGACGCGCATCGTCGGGCGCCTGCTTTGGACCCTGGCGTGGCGGCTGGGCCTGGCGGCTCTGGTGGCCTACGTCGCCCTGCAAGTGCTGGTCCGGACGGATTTCTTCCGTACGCGCGTGGAAGCGGAACTCTCGCGCCTGACGGGCATGGAGATGCGCGTGGGCCGCATCCGGGCCACGCCGTCGCTGAACATCAAGCTCCGCGACGTCATCAGCGTATCCCAGGAAGAAGGATTCGAAGCGCGGACCGTGCGTCTGCGTTGGCGCCTGTTCCGGCCGCGGGACGTCTCGTGGCTGGAATCCCTGCGCGTGGAGGGCCTGGCGGTGACCTTTGCGCCCGATGCGCAAGGCCACGCTCAGCCCGCGTTCCT
>JAKLIL010000402.1 GCA_022709625.1 Verrucomicrobiota bacterium | reverse complement strand
CACGTGGTTCTCGTTCCAGTCGTATTCGATGTCGCACACCTTGACCCCGCGCCGGCGACGCCGTTGGACCAGGCGAAGCGCGCGTCCACCCCGTTCGGAGCCGCATCGACGTAGCGTTGCCAAACCCCGGACTCGTTGGCCGGATTCAGATAGTCCGGCGCGGCCGCCAAGTGGAGCATGGGCACGCGATACGTCGCGGCAACTTCCGGCATCTCGCGCAGCGCCGTTTCGGCCGCCGCCAAATCGGTTCCCGCCGGAAAACGCACCCGGGCGTAGCGATTGAGATTGGGCGCCGCACGGCCCCGGGCGGCCATGGGCCCTGCCGCCTGCATCCGCAGCTGGTCGAGCGCCTGCCCCCCGACGTCCGGAAACGATGGTTTCCACGTAGGCGCCAACGCCGGGAGTTTTTGCGGCAGCCGCACAGTTCGACCGGCGCGGGTGTCCGTCGGCACGCCGTTGCGCAGGCGCACGGGCGACGTCGAATGGAACTTGACCTCCAGCAGGTCGGTCACGGTCCGTTCCGGCGGTTCCGCGAAAGCCAGCGCCCCAGCCACAGTCCCGCCAGAAATGCCGCGGCTTTCATGCTGCGATGATGGCAGCTTTTCCCGTTTGGAACAGTCTATGCCGTGGAAAATCCCGTGCGCGTCAATCCTTCAGGCGCCAGTATTTTTCGAGCCCCCAGTTGAAGTCGTGGCGGCGGTAGTCCTGCAGGCGGGCCTGCCGCACGCTGAAGGCCATGGGATGGCCGGCGAGGATCCAGGGGCAGTCTTCCAGCACCACGGCGGCGGCGGCGCGGCAGCGGGCTTCGCGTTCCGGCGATTCTGGCAAGGCCACCAGCTCGCGGTAGAGACGGTCGAACTCCTCGTTCTGGTAGTTGGCGCGGTTCGGTCCCGGCGAAACGTTCTCGCCGGCGAACAACTGCAGGAAGTTCTGCGCGTCCGGATAGTCGCCCAACCACGACACGCTGAACATCTGCGCCTGGCGTCTCTCGAGTTTTTCCAGGAAGGCCGGCCAATTGTTGTAGCTGGGGTCAAGCACCACGCCGATCTTTTCGAAAAAGTTCGCCGTCAATTCCGCGGCTTGGCGCGTTTCGGGGTTGTCGGCCGAGCCGAGTTCGAGAGTCAGCTTCAAGCGCCGCCCCGTGGCGGGGTCCTGCCCCCCGGGATAGCCGGCCTCGGCCAGCAAGCGGCGCGCGCGCTCCAGATCGAAACCGTACGGCAGGGGCGTTTCGACGTGCCCCGCCACGCCGGGCGGCACCGGGCCGGTCGGTTTCTCCAATCGCCCGTTTTGGAACTCCAGCCAGGCGTCCCAGTCGAAGGCGCACGACAACGCCTGGCGCAGTTTCTTGTTCGGTCCCACCACGGGATCGTCCATGTTGAACGCGATATAGCTGATCGAAAGCTGCGGCGACTTGTTCAAGACGATGCCGCGCGCGGCGAGTTCCGGCCGCAGTTCCCGGGCCGGCGTCAAGATGCTGTCCCACTGCTCGCGGCTAACCTCCACCAAATCCAGCGCGCCCGTCAGGAACAGCAGCCAGGCGGTCGCGGGATCGCCCACGACGGAATCCACGATGCGCGGGATGCGCGGCAGCGCTTCCCCCGCCCCGGCCATGTCGCCGGGCAGAACTTCCCTACGTCCGGTTTCGGCCCATTTGGGATTGGCTCGGTATTCATAGCGGTAGTTCTGCTGCCCGTTGGCGAGGACGTACGGGCCCGTACCGACCGGGTGATGCCCGAATGCGGTCCCGTAGAATTCCACCGCTTCGCGCGGAACGACGAACGCATAGGGCATTGCCAGCACCCACGGCAGTTGCGGGTAGGGCTGCGTTAGCCGGATCTCCAATTCATGCGGGCCCACGGCCCGCAACCCGGCTACTTCGTGACCGTAGTCGGTCGGCGTCTCGTCTTGGCTGGCCTCGCGGAATTCGTCCAATCCCGCGAGCTTGCCGCGAAAAGCCCAAAAGCCGCTGGACGCGACCTTGGCGTCGGCAATGCGCAGGATGGAATAGATCACGTCCTGGGCCACCACTTCCCGCCCCTTGCCTGCCGAGGCGGCA
>JAKLIL010000401.1 GCA_022709625.1 Verrucomicrobiota bacterium | reverse complement strand
CGGGATTCTACGAAACCATCGGCCGCGACCAGGCGTTGGCGGCGGCGGACGCGCTGCTGGTCGCCGCGCGCCGCGGCGCAGCGGTGCCGCCCCCGCCGGCCGGATTCCGCCGCGTGGCCACCGTCGACCAAGGCGCCGGCTGGCAGGTCGCGGTCCACTTGCCGGAAAAGCCGCCGGAGAAATCGTTCCGCCGCCTGTATGCGGAGGAATTTCTCCGGCGCCGGCCGGACGCGCCGATGCCGGAACTCAATGCGGTCTACCAGTCGCTCCTGCTCGACGCCGCGCTGCGGGGGCGGCGGCCGTCCGTCGGCGAATTCCAGTCGCTCTTTCCCGCGGATTTCGTTCCGGGCGGAGAGATGAAGGAGATCTACTTTTTACCCATCTATCAAGGGTTGCGCGCCCGCTTGCCGGCGCTGATGGCCACCGCCGCCCGTCCGGCGCCACCTTAGAAGAAATTCATCGGCACCTGATGGCGCGGCCATTGGGCCGGCAGTACGCGCTTGGCGATGCTTTCCCGGGTTTGGGCCAATTCGTCGGCCAGTTCCGAAGGGGGAGCACCGGCCGCCTGCCGGACGGCCTGGTCCGCCAATTCCGCCGCGCGTTCCCACTGGCCGCCGGCGGCCAGAACGGCCGCGAGCGTTTCGGTCAGGCGGCCATTCTCCAGGGCGAGCGCGCGTTCGAGCGCCGGCGCCAGCGCGGCGGCAAGCTCCGGGTGGCGCACGTTTTCGTTGGGATGGGCGAGATACAGCCACGCCAGACTGCGGACCAGTTCGAAGTCGTCGCCGGCCCCCTTCGTCGCCGTTGCGAAATAGGAGTGGGCTTCGGCGAAGGCGCCGGCCTTGGCCCGCCAGAGGCCGGCGTGGTAGGCCGAGCGGGGGGCGGCCCAGGTTTGGAACGCCTGCCGCAGATAGGGCATGGGGTTCTGGCGGCGCCGGGCCTGGATGCCGCCCATCCAGTAGGCGGGATCGGGACAACGGATCGTCCGGTTGGCGCGTTCGAGCAACGGCGCCGCCTGCGCGTCTTGGCCGAGATCGATACGGGCCTTGGCTTCCGCGACATCCCGCAGGGCGTGTTCCGCCCGCTCGGCTTCTCGCCGGATGCGGTGGCGGTAATCCCATCCGCGCACGCGTTTTTCGACCGCGCGGGCAAAGGCCGCGGCTTCCGCCAGTTGGCCGTTGGCCGCCAGGCTGGCGACTTGCGGACCCATCTCCGCCGCCAGGAAGAAACCGTGCTTGCGGTTCCAGCCGGCGATGAGATCCGCCGCCTCGGCGGGCTTGCCAAGGGCGGCCAGCGCTTGCGCCGCCAGCGCGCGCGGGATGACGAGGTGCGGATACCGGGCGATGGAATCGGCCATGGCGCCGGGCATGTCGACGTAGCGACGGAATTCCAGCAGCCACTGGCCCCATTGTTTGGTCCAGTAGGGGTCGCCGGGAAATCGGCGGAACAGCTCCGCAAAGCGCGCCCGAAGCGGTTCGAACTCGGTCGCCTGAACTTGTCCGGCCAAGGCGTCGGCCTGTTTCCGGAGTTTCGCCAACCGGGCGTCCCGGTCCAATTGGCGATCGAACGGCGGGCGCTGGAAGCGGTCGATCATCGGCTGGACCAAGGCCAGTTCGGCCAGCGGCGTGAACAGCAATTGCTCGCGCAATTCCGGCTCGGCCGGAAAAACGGAGTCGGAGCGGAACGGACCGCCGGGTCGCCATCCGGCGACGATGGTTTCCGCCCACAGGCGGGCCAGGCGATATGTGCCGGCGAACGTGAAGTGGACGTGGTCGACGAACAGATCGGCGTCGCGCGCGTCGGGCATGTTGCGGAAAGCCGTTTCCGCGTCGGCCCACAGGACCGCGGGCTCGGCCTGGGCGCAGGCGCGGAGGATGGCGTTCTGCGCCGCATCGGTGCGGTAGCGGAAGCCATCCAAATCGCGGGCGCGCCGGTACCCTGCGTCGGCTTCCGGCCGGATTTCCAGCCGGTCGAGACATTGGCCGAGGAGATATTGCGTTTCGGCGTGGCCGGCATCCAACGCTTCCGCCTCGCGCAACCGGGCCAGCGCGCCGGCCCAAT
>JAKLIL010000400.1 GCA_022709625.1 Verrucomicrobiota bacterium | reverse complement strand
GTGTTCAAACCCGCGGTACCTGAAGCGGGGCGCACCGGCCAGCTCGTCGAGGAAGCCCTCGAACTCCGGGATCCCGTCGTCCAGGTGCTTGAGACCGTCAACGCCATGCAGAACGAATTGAACGTGGCGGGGGCGGAATTCATCGTGACCGGCGGCCGCGGCCTAGGCGCCCCGGAGAACTTCAAGCTTTTAGCCGATTTGGCGGACGCCTTGGGCGGCGCGGCCATCGGGGCCAGCCGCGCCGCCGTGGATGCCGGCTGGATTTCCAGCTTTCATCAGGTTGGGCAAACTGGAAAAACAGTTCGGCCAAAGGTTTACATCGCGTGTGGCGTTTCCGGGCAGATCCAGCACCTGGTGGGTATGAACAGCAGCGATACCATCATCGCGATCAACAAAGACCCGGATGCGCCCATATTCAGCGTGGCCGACGTCGGCATTGTGGGCGATCTGTTCCAGATCGTTCCGGAGTTGATCAAGGTCCTGAAGCGGTAGCGCCCGCCCACGGGGTGGATCGATTTTAGGCTTTCGTTTTGCTTGCCAGCCGGCCGGGCATCATGGCATGGTGCATATTTGACTGTAAGGACTTGGCAATACTTCCACAACAAAGGGAGAGGACCGATGAGGCGAACAGGCAGCAGGATTCTGGCGGCAATGGCGTTGGCATGGATGCTCGGCGCATGCGCATCGTGGAACGTCGACGTATACAAACTGCAATTGGGCATGGACCCGGAAGCCGTCCGGGACGCCATCGGCGATCCGTTCACGATTCGCGCCGCCAAGGTCTACGAACAGGGCAAGTCGGCGGAAGTGTGGGAGTATCTGCCCCCCTGGTTCACGTGGACCCCCAAGACCTATTGGGTCTATTTCGAGGACGGCAAGGTGGTGCAATGGGGCGAGCCCGGCGACTTCAGCGGGAAGGTCGTGCCGGCGGTCATCGAATACAATCCGAACAAAGAAGCCGGCCGATAAGGGCCCGGACCCGCCGCCCCTGACGGACCCCGCTCGACTGGCGGTTTGGGGCGGCAGGCTGGTGAGCCATGCTGCGCGAGTGTTCCCACAGGTACGGGGGCCGACGTCCCCCGGTTGAGCGGAAGCCTTGGCTTCGGTTCGGCCGGGGGCTTCGCCTGTGGTGCGCGTGGGGCGCGGCGGGCCTGCTGGGCGTGCTGCCGGCCCCGGCCCAGACCCTGCGGCTGGGCCAGTTCGAGTTCACGCTGCTGGGCACCTTGGAGGTCGCCTACGACAGCAACGTCGACGAGGCCTATCCGGAAGAGCAGGAACGGGGCGCGCAAAAGGGCGACTTCTATTGGATGCCGGGTTTCAGCCTCCGCTCCGAGCCCGTGCCGATTTGGCCGCGCACCCTCGTCAACGCGTTCGGAAGCTTCGCCTATCAGGACTTTTTCGTGCGCAACGACCTGGACACGGAAACGTACGAGATCGGCCTGGATTTCCAGACGACGCACCCGCGGCTGACGTTGGGCGGTTTGCTCGACTCGAAAATCGAAGTGGATGCCGAAATCGACGTGTACAAACCCGGCGGCGCCAGCCGGACGCAGACAAAAACCGACGAAGCCAACCTCTTCGCCAATTGGAACTACCGGCTGGTGCGCCTCGAAGGCTCTGCCGACTTCACCCGCGAACGCAACTACTACCTGAAGGACCAAGCGGACGACAACGACGAGTTGGCGCTCATGCTGGGCGCCTACGTGGACAACTTCCACAAATTGAGTCTTTACTCCACCTGGGAATACACCGACACGATCTACACCGAAACCGACAAGGAGGAGGAAGAGACGGTTTACACGACCGGCGCCACCTTCACCCCGTTCCGCTGGGGCGGCGTCTACTACGAATGGAAGGATACCATCACCACGACGTATCCCGGCGGCGAGGAGGAAGACGACGTCGAAACCAAGTTCGGCCTGACCGGCGACATTCCCCTCGACCTGTTCCGGCATCCCCGCATTACCTTTTCCGTGGGCCTCAAATACGAAGACGCCACCTCGACGGCGGAGGAAGACGAGGAAACCTGGGAACCGGTCTACACCCTCACCGTGGCGGAC
>JAKLIL010000040.1 GCA_022709625.1 Verrucomicrobiota bacterium | reverse complement strand
CCGTCGAGGTGCACCTTGACGAGCTGGGTGCGGGTGGCGGCATCCACTTCGCTGACGATTTCGGCGACGGCGCCCTTGAACGTGCGGGCGGGGCGGTCGAGGGCCACTTCGACTTCCTGGCCAAGGACGAGGCGATCGACGAGGCGGACGGGGACGGGGGCCTCGAGGCGCATCCGCTGCGGATCGTAGACGGCGAGCAGCAGCATCCCAGGGGCGGCGAGGTCGCCGGCCTCGACGCGGCGCTCGGTGACGATGCCGTCGATGGGCGATTCGACCTGCGCGTAGGTGAGCATCACCTTGACTTCCGCGACCTGCGCCCGGGCGGCGTTGTACATCGATTCCGCGGCGGTCAGCGCCTGCTGGGTGGTGGCCTGGCTCTCGAACAGCTTCTGGGTGCGCTCGTATTCGGTTTGGGCCTGGTTGAGCTGCGCCTCGGCGGCGGCCAGCTTCTGGCGGATGTCGCGGGCGTCGAGCGCAATGAGCTTCTGCCCCTTCTTCACGCGGTCGCCGGCGGAGGCGTAAATTTCACCGACGTAGGCCGGAATGCGCGCGCTGAGGTTGATTTTTTCCTCGGAGGCGGTCGTACCGACGACCTCCACGCGCACCGGCGCGGTTTCAGCCTGCACTTCGACGGTTTCCGCACCGGCGGGGAGGGCGAGGTCGGGCTGGCTTTCCAACTTGCCGGGCCTGACCTTCTTGGCCAGGAAGCCGCCCGACCAGGCGATGACCACGGCAAGACCGACGATACCGAGGATGGGCTTGAGGTGCTTCTTGAAGTTGAGCGCTAGTTTCATGGTATGGCCTCCAGGGGGATTCAATATTCAATGTCCAATATTCAATATCCAATGTTCAAATGTTGGTTATTCTGACCTCTGACCTCTGGCCTCTGAATTCAGGACCTCCCCGCCCAGCTCTCCCTTGGCTCGCTTCAAATTCGACAGGGCGGTCAAGTAGTCGTAGCGGGCGGCGGCGGCGCGGGTTTCCATCGCGGTGACGCCGACCTGGGTTTGGAGCAGGATGGAAACGTCGGCCGCGCCCAGTTGGTATTGCTCCTGGACGATGCGCCGGGCTTCTTCGGCGGTTTCGAGGCTCTTGCGGACCACTTCGAGACGTTCCCAGGCTTCCTGCGCGCCGAGGAAGGCCTGCTGCAGGTCGAGCTTGAGGTTGAGCCGCGCTTTTTCTTCGTCGGCCTGCGCGGCGGCGAGGTCGGCGCGGGCGGCGCGGACGGCGGCGCGGGTGCGGGCGCCGTCGAAGACGTTGATTTCGGCCATGATGCCGGCGACGTAGCTGTCTTGGAAATCGCTAGCGTCTTCGCTGTCGAGATCGTAGGAGCCGAAGGCGCTGACGGTCGGCACGTAACCGCCCCGGGCCTTGCGGACGTCCTGTTCCTTGATTTGGCGCATCAGGCGGGCAGCGCGCAGTTCGGGGCGGTCTTCGAAGGCCTGGGGATTCGTGCATTTGGGCGGCGGGGCGGCGAGGGCGGTCATGGCGGGCGCCTCGATCGTCTCCGGCGCAACGAGATCGCTGCCGATGGCGGCGTTGAGCGCGGCGACGGCGAGCTGCGCGCCGTTGCGGGCGCGGATGAGGTCTTCGTTGGCCTGGGCGAGCTGGGTTTCGAGGTTCAGCACGTCGGTCTTGACGACGCTGCCGGCATCGAAACGCTCGCGGGCGATGCGGAGACTCTCCGCGATGCTCTTCACGGATTTCTCCTGCACTTCGGCGAAGGCCTGCGCCTGCAGGACGCCGTAAAAGCCGCGGGTGACTTCGTGGACGAGCTGGTTGCGGGCGGCGGCGAGGGCTTCGGCGCTGGCCTCCGCGCCCAGGCGCGCCATGTGCTTGCCGGCGTCGCGCTGGCGGTCGAAAATCCGCCATTGGGCCACGACGGAACCGCGCACGTTGTCGGTGTCGTCGGGATGGTTGGGATCGAAGGCGGGATCCTGCATGTTGAGCGTCCGCTGGTTGAGCTGCATCATGAAGGCCTGGATTGGATTGTCGCTTATGGAGTAGGTCGCGGCGAGGCCGATGGACGGATAATAATAAGATTGGGCCTGTTTCAGCATGGCCTGCGCGGAATCGATGCGGCTGGCGGCGGCCTGCAGGGTGGGGGAGTTGGCGAGCGCGGCGGCGACGGCGTCCTCGAGCGTGATGGCCGGCGCGAGGGGCGCGGCCCCTACGAGGAAAGCGCAGGCGAGGGAAGCGGAGGAATGGATTTTCATCAAGCGGCTCCTTTGTTGGCTCTCATGCAGTTCAAAATGGACAGGGACCGGCGGTCGCCCAGGGAGTACCAGACCTCCTGGCCCCGGCGTTGGCGCGCAACCAGGCCGAGGCGGAGCATTTTCCGGAGATGGTTCGACACCATCGCCTGGGAAAGGCGCAGGCGGTCCACGAGACTATGGACGGGCGCCGCTTCCTCGGTTTCGAGGATATCGACGATCTTGAGCCGGTAGGGATGGGCCAGGAGCCGCAGCACCTTGGCCATTCGGGCCAAATCGGGGAGCGAAAGCGCCGGGGGGCAGTTGTTTTTGCGGATTTTCACGCCCCCAATATATATCGTTTTATAGATATGTCAATATAGATATATCATAAATTCCGCGGCCGGCCGGCCGGGCCAACGCAGCGGCATCTTCCGATCCACTCGACGCCGGCGTTTGCGCATCTGTGGTGTCGCCGGCGTCTCTGGCGGTAAAGGGCGGTTCGGTCCGATGCGGATTTCGAGGGGTTTGGATGCCTTTGCCCTGGGCCGGCCGGCGCGGCACGGCCGGCGCGGAGGATTGACAGGGGGAATCCAAAGGCGCTATACACGCCGGACAGTGGCCGTGGCGAGATAGCTCAGCTGGTAGAGCAACGGACTGAAAATCCGTGTGTCATCGGTTCGATCCCGATTCTCGCCACCACTTTTTTTGTGGCGGGGGGCTAGCGGGGTTTGAAGGTCAAAAAACCGCCGTCCGGGGCGGTGAGGGTCAGTTGGCCCTGGTAGATATGCCACCGGCGGGCCCGGCCCAACAGATCGATGTATCGGCTTTCTGCGCGCATGGCAGAAGGTTCGCCCGCCATCTCCGTCATCGCCAGGGTGCCCGTGGAGAAGGATCCGTCCGCCGCGGCGGCATAGTCGCCGCCGTAGGAATTGACGGCGGAGCGGCCGCCGATCCGGCCCTCGGCGAAATCGGCGGTGATGTCGAAATCGGCGGGGGCGAGGGCACTGGCGGACCAGGCGGCCAGCTTCCAGCGGGTGCCTTCGAGCGCCGCGGCGGACGCGTCGTTCGCGGAGCCGTCGTCGCAGCCGGCGAAACCCGAGAGCCACAAGAGGACGAATCCTGCGCGCAACCAGCCATTCATGGCAGGCAGAATATGATGGCGCTGTCGGCGAGGCAAGCCCATGGAAAATTCTTTTCGGTCGCGGGCGGGGTTGCTACTGTCCCGCCACGTTTTTTCAGGCCGCAGGAGTCGCCGCATGAACCAGATTCTATTCAAGGAGCAGCTTTCGCCGGAGGTCTTCCGGATGCGGATCCGGGCGCCGCTGATCGCGGAGGAGCGCCAGCCGGGCCAGTTCGTCATCTTGCAACTGGATACGGAGTTCGGCGAGCGGATTCCGCTGACGATCGCCGACGCAGACCCGGCCGAGGGATCCATCACGCTTATATTCCAGGCCGTGGGCAAGAGCACCAAACTGCTCGGCCAGATGCAGGTCGGGGACAAGATCGCGAATCTGGTCGGACCGCTGGGGCGGCCGACGCACATCGCGAAGTTCGGGACGGTGGTTTGCGTGGGCGGGGGCATCGGGGTGGCCCCGTTGTATCCCATTGCGCAGGGGATGAAGCGGGCCGGCAACCGGCTGATCATGGTCATCGGGGCGCGGACGAAGGAACTGGTGATCCTCGAGAAGGAGATGCGGGCGATTGCGGACGAGGTGATCATCTGCACGGACGACGGGAGCTATGGTCGCCAGGGCCTGGTGACGGTGCCGCTGAAGGAGCTGTGCGAACGCGCCCCGAAGCCCGATTTGGCCGTGGCGATCGGCCCGCCGGTCATGATGAAATTCTGCGCGCTGACGACGAAGCCGTACGCGGTACCGACGGTGGTGAGCCTGAACACGATCATGGTCGACGGCACGGGGATGTGCGGCGGTTGCCGCGTGACGGTGGGCGGCAAAACCAAGTTCGTGTGCGTGGACGGGCCGGAATTCGACGGCCACCAGGTGGATTTCGACCAGATGATCCAGCGGCTGGGGTCGTACCGCGAGCAGGAGAAACTCGCGGCGGCGGGCTGCCAACTGCACGGCGAAGCCGTGCAAAAGGGATTGCAGGAATGAACACCCACGCTCCCGAATCGCTGCAGGAAGCCGCGCGCGCCGAATGGTCGCGCCTGCAGGCGTTGCCGCAACCGTTGAAGCCGCGCGACCGGCTGGCGATCCCGCCGCAGGAGATACCCGCGCAGGATCCGCTGGCGCGGGCGAAGAATATGCGCGAGGTCGCGCTGGGCTATTTTGAAGAGCAAGCCCGGGTCGAAGCGGCCCGGTGCCTGCAATGCAAGAACGCTCCCTGCGTGCAGGGCTGCCCCGTGCGGATCCAGATACCCCAGTTCATCGCGGCCATCGCGGCAGGCGACATGGCCAAGGCCATCGCCATCATCAAGGAAACGAGCCTGCTGCCGGCGGTCTGCGGGCGGGTTTGCCCGCAGGAAACGCAGTGCCAGGAACCGTGCACGGTCGGCAAGAGCCTGAAGTCCGTCGGGAAGGCGGTGTCGATCGGCCGACTCGAACGCTACGCGGCGGACTGGGCATTGGCGCAGGGCGCGCCGGAGGCGCCGGCGGTGGCGCCGCCGACCGGCAAGAAGGTGGCCGTGGTGGGGAGCGGACCGGCGGGCATCACCGTGGCGGCGGACGTGCGCCGCGCGGGGCACGCGGTGGTACTGTTCGAGGCGTTCCACAAGGCCGGCGGCGTGCTGGTCTACGGCATCCCGGAATTCCGCCTGCCGAAGGCCATCGTCCGGGCCGAACTGGACGCGCTGCGGCAGATGGGCGTGGAAATCCGCACGAATTTCGTGGTGGGCCGCACGCGGAAAATCGCGGGCCTAATCGAAAAGGACGGATTCGACGCGGTGTTCGTGGGCTCGGGCGCGGGTTTGCCGAAGTTCATGAACATCGAAGGCGAAAACCTCGTCGGCGTGTACTCGGCGAACGAATACCTGACGCGGTCGAACCTGATGAAAGCCTACGACCGGGAGCATGCGACGACCCCCATCCACGCGGCGCAGCGCGTGGCGGTGCTGGGCGGCGGCAACGTGGCGATGGACGCCGCGCGCACCGCGCTGCGCCTCGGCGCGCAGGAAGTCCACCTGATCTACCGCCGCACGGAGGTCGAGATGCCCGCGCGCGTGGAGGAAGTGGCCCACGCCAAGGAAGAAGGCGTCCAATTCCACATGCTGCAGAACGCCAAGCGGATCCTCGGCGCCAACGGCAAGGTGACGGGCATCGAATGCCTGCGCTACGAACTGGGCGAGCCGGATGCCAGCGGCCGCCGCCGCCCCGTCGAAATCAAGGGCAGCGAATTCCAACTGGAGATGGATGCCGTCATCGTGGCCATCGGCAACGAATCGAATCCGTTGATCGAACAAACCACCCCGGGACTCGCGGTCGACAAATACGGCCACATCGTCACCGACGAGCACGGCCGCACGAACATTCCCAAGGTATTCGCCGGCGGCGACATCGTGCTGGGGGCCGCCACCGTGATCCTGGCGATGGGCGAGGGCCGCAAGGCCGCCGCCGCCATCAACGAAATGCTGAAGGGCTGAACCAACCGCCGGAACGGGTCTTGGGGAACCGGTACGGCCGAGTCGTATCCAAGGGCAAGATCGACGGGCGGATGGCGGATCGGAAACAGCCCCCGGCTCGACGCGCCGGGCTACAGGGCAGCCGGCCACCTCGGCGCGGTGGCCTACAGGGCGGATGTTTTCTGTAGGCCAGGGCGACGACCTGGCGAAATCAATAAAAATTTCAATATCCAATATCCAACAAGGAATATTCAACGTCCAAGGAGATCGAAATCCTTAGCGCCTTGGCGGCTTGGCGTGAGAACCGCCGGCCATGTCGGCGCGGTGGCCTACAGGGCGGACGTTTTCTGCAAGCCAAGGCGGTAACCTGGCAGGAACGGGAAATCTCAATCATCAATGTTCAAGGGAACTTTTCGATAGCCATTTGCGTAAATTGGCGTTCATTTGCGGTTGGGAAACTTGGCAGCTTGGCTTGAAAACAGCCGGCCACCTCGGCGCGGTGGCCTACAGGGAAGATCGGTGAGTTCGAAACTTGATGATTGGATGTTGAATGTTGGATGTTAAGATTCATCTTCCCGACGGGGGCCCGCCGCCGCCAAGGCTCCGGCGGACAAGCGTCGGGTTTCCATGCCGAATAAAGCCGGGACGACCCCGTTCCGGAGATCGGAACCGACACCTACCCGACCCCGATCCCACTTGAACCGTCTAGAGAGGGTAAGACGGAGGGACGTTCAGCCGCAGTAGCCGCAGACGCCGACGCGGGGGGAGTTCACGATCGGCATGAGCATGTCCTGTTCTTCCTCGTCCAGCTCTTCGGAGCAGTCCTTGCAGTAGCAGTTCTTGGGATCGAGCCCGTTGCCGCCGTCGGCCAGTAGCGTGGCGGGTTTACCGCATCCCGCGCAGCGGAATTCGGGCGGGAGATTGCGGGCGAGCAGGCGCACGGAGTCGCCGCGGACGAGCGGGGCCTGGAATACGCCTGCGACCGTCAAGACGAGATCCGTGGTGGAGCCGTAATCGTATTCGTGAGAAAACTCCATGCCGGGTTCCAGCACCTTGTCGATTTTGGCGGACATGGATTGGTCCGGCGGCCCGCCGAAGAGCTTCTCGTCGGCAGGCTGGCATTCGTAGCGGACGTCGTTGATCGCGAAGCCGCTCAGATGTCCGCAGCATTCCAGCCAGACGTCGCGCAGGAATCGGTCGAGATCGCGCAGCGTTTTGGCGCCCGGGATGGCGACGTGGAGCCAGTAGGCTGGCAGATACGGGCATTCGACGGCCAGATGGAACCAGGCGACCGACTTATCGGTCTCCGCGGCCAGCGCCGGCAAGCAGGTTTTCAAGTGGCGCGCGATCTGGGATTTGGCAACCTCCTTGTTGCAGATCCCGCAAATCCCCATGCGTCTGTTTTTGCCTGCCGTTTTCTTCATTGGATGGTCTCCTATTGGGCGGGATGCTATCCAAAATCCGCCCGGAGCGCAAAACGCATACGCTACGCGATCGGAACCGTTGATTGCGGAGTGGATTATGCCGGGCGGGAGGTGTAACCTTCCGGCCATTCGCAGCGACTGCAATGGCCGAACCCGCGGAGACAACGATGCAGGCAAAACACAACGCAAAACGGTTGATTTGGCTGGGGGCCCTGGCGTTGGCCGCCGGCGGGGGCTGGTGGTGGTGGGGATTCGACGGCAAAAACGGGAACGGCAAGACGGGTTATAAAACCGTCGCGCTGGAGCGGGGCGACATCATGCAGACGGTGACGGCCAACGGAGCGCTGGGGGCGCTCACCACCGTGGCGGTGGGCAGCGAGGTTTCCGGGAAGATCGTCGAACTGCTGGCGGACTACAATTCGGCGGTGACGAACGGCCAGGTGCTGGCGCGGCTGGACGCTTCGGCCTACGAGCGGCAACTGGAGCAATCCGAGGCGGAACTGGAAAGCGCCCGGGCCGCGCTCAAGCTGGCCGAGGCCAATTTCCGGCGGGCGCAGGAACTGCGCGAACTGGAACTGGTCAGCCAGGCCGATTTCGACCAGTCCGAGGCCGCGCTGGCGCAGGCCAAGGCGTCGCTGCGGATGAAGGAGGCCAGCCTGAGCAAGATGCGGGTGGATCTGGAAAAAACCACGATTTATTCGCCGATGGACGGCGTGGTGATTTCGCGCGCGGTGGACGTGGGCCAGACCGTGGCGGCGAGCCTCAACGCGCCGACGTTGTTCACCATCGCCCAGGACCTGCGGAAGATGCGCATCGAGGCGCAGATTTCCGAAGCGGACGTGGGCGGCGTCGCCGAAGGCCAGGAGGTGAGCTTCACGGTGGACGCCTTCCCGACGCAAACGTTCACGGGGACCGTCAGCCAGCTGCGCTTCGAACCGGTGACCAACCAGAACGTGGTGAACTATATCGCGATCGTGGACGTGGACAACGCGGATTTGAAACTGCGGCCGGGCATGACGGCGAACGCGTCGGTGACGACCGCCAAGCGGGTGAACGTGCGGCGGCTGCCGAACGCGGCGCTGCGGTTCCGGCCGCCGGATGGCGCGCGTGTGGCCGCGCCGGAGCCGCCGCCCGGGCGGCCCGCGGCGGAAAAACGGAAAGAAGATGGTCGCGGAGACCATGCTGAAGCGGGGCCGCGCGGCGAGGGCCGGAGCGATCGGGCGGCCGGCCAGGCCCGCGAGGTCAACGGGTCCGCCGACGCCGTGGTCAAGACGGTCTACGTACTGGACGAGCAAGGCGGGCTGCGGGCGCAGCCCGTGGAATTGGGCATCAGCGACGGCACCTGGACGGAAGTGCTGGGCCCAGGGCCTACGGAAGGCGCGCGGCTCGCCACCGGCGTTCAGACGGCGGCCGAAAAAGAAAAGGCGGCGAATTCCGGATCGAGTTCGCCGTTCATGCCGCGGCGGCCGCGGGGCGGCGGTCCGCCGCCGATGTAGGGACGTACATGGACGCGAAACCGGTCATCCGCCTGGAGGGGGTTGAAAAGGTCTACCAGACCGGCGAGGTCGCGGTGAAGGCCGTGCGCGGCGTATCGCTGACGGTGAGGCGGGGCGAATTCGCGGCGGTGATGGGCGCGAGCGGATCGGGAAAATCCACCCTGATGAACCTCATCGGCTGCCTGGACCGGCCGACGGCGGGCCGCTACTGGCTGGACGGCGAGGAGGTCGGGGAACTGACGAAGAACGAGTTGTCGCAGGTGCGGAACCAACGGCTGGGCTTCGTGTTCCAGGGCTTCAACCTGCTGGCGCGGACCTCGGCGCTGGAGAACGTGGAACTGCCGCTGCTGTATTCGCCGCACGGCCATGGCCGGCGCGAATTGCGGCGGCGCTCCCTGGCGGCGCTGGAACAGGTCGGGTTGGCGGCGCGGGCGGGCCACCATCCCAGCCAGCTCTCGGGCGGCCAGCAGCAGCGCGTGGCGATCGCGCGCGCGCTGGTGAACGAACCGGCGTTGCTGCTGGCGGACGAGCCGACGGGCAACCTCGACACCCGCACCAGCCTCGAAATCATGGCGATCTTCCAGGCGCTGAACGAAAAGGGCATGACGATCCTGATGGTGACCCACGAACCGGACATCGCCCGCTACTGCCGCCGCGAGATCGTCATGCGCGACGGCCGGATCATCCGCGACGAGCCGGTCGCCGACCGTCTCGCCGCCGCCGCCGAACTGGCGCACGCCTGGAATCCGGAGGACGCGCCGTGAAATTTTCCGCGACGTGGATGATCGCGCTGCGGGCGCTGCGGCGGAATCCCATGCGCACCGGCCTCACGATGCTGGGCATCATCATCGGCGTGGCGGCCGTCATCGGGATGGTGGCGATCGGGACGGGGGCGAAGGAACAGGTGGCGTCGAGCATCGCGCAGATCGGGCAGAACACGGTGATGGTGATGTCGGGCGCACCCTCGCGCGGCGGCGTACGCGGCGGGTGGGGCAGCTTGCCCACGCTGACGCGCCAAGACTACGAGGCAATCCGCAACGAAATACCGGGGGTGATCCGGGCCACGCCGGACGTTCGCAAAAACACGCAGGTGGCCGCGGGCAACCAGAACGTGAACACCACGGTCAACGGCGCGGGCGAGGATTACGCCGACATCCGCGCATGGGATTTCGTCGAAGGCGGGAATTTCTCGGCGACGGACGTGCGAACGGCGGCGAAGGTGGCCATCCTGGGCAACACCGTCGCGACCAACCTGTTCGGCGACGCCAGTCCAATCGGGCAGATCGTGCGCATCCAGAACGCGCCGTACACGGTCATCGGGCTGCTCAAGCCCAAAGGCATGAACATGATGGGCTCGGACCAGGACGATTTGGCGCTGGTACCTTGGTCGAGCGCCCTGGTGCGGTTGACGGGGACGGATTCGTTCCGGTCCATGACGGTGCAGGCGGAGAGCGCGGAGCAAGTGGACCGCGTGATGGAAGACATCGCCGCGCTGCTGCGGCAGCGCCACCGCTTGCGCGAGGGCGCCGAGGACGATTTTCAAGTCCGCAGCCAGCAGGAAATCATGGAGATGGCCACGTCCACCGCCCGGACGATGACCTTGCTGCTGGGGGCGATCGCGGGCGTGTCGCTGCTGGTGGGTGGCATCGGCATCATGAACATCATGCTAGTGAGCGTGACGGAACGGACGCGTGAAATCGGGGTGCGCCTGGCAGTGGGCGCGCGCGGCATCGACATCCTGCTGCAATTCCTCGTCGAGGCCGTGGTGCTGAGCGTCGGGGGCGGCCTGGTCGGCATCGGCCTGGGAATCGGCATCGCCCAGGCCGTTTCGGCGAAGCTCGGTTGGAATACCCTGGTGTCGCCGGAATCGGTGACGCTGGCGTTCGCGTTCAGCGCGGCGATCGGCATCTTTTTCGGTTTTTATCCGGCGCGCAAGGCGGCAGGTTTGGACCCCATCGAGGCGTTGAGATATGAATAAAAAAAACAGAATCCAGAGGTCAGAGGTCAGGCGGCAGGGTTCGGGGTTCAGGATTCAGGGCGCGGCACTGGCGCTGGTTGCCGCGCTGTGGACGGTCGCGGCCGCGGCGGTCGAAGAACCGCCGGTCCGGGAACTGACGCTGGCCGACT
>JAKLIL010000004.1 GCA_022709625.1 Verrucomicrobiota bacterium | reverse complement strand
GAGACCGTCGTCGGGCGTGGCGAGGAACGCGCGCCGGATTTTCCGGTCCGTGCGGATTTTCAAGGCGACGTTCGTTTGCGGCGTCGGATTGGCGGAGGGGTTGCGCCACTGGTCGTCCACCCCGACCAGGTTGATCAGGTTCATTGCGAGGAAGCCGTCGGCGCGTTCCTTCAAAACGGTCCAGATCGCGCCGGATTCGGCGTCGGGGCTCAGGCGATGGGTGGGGCTGGTAATTCGCTGTTCGTCGGACACGTCGCGCAAGTTGGCAAACAGGAAATCTTCGTAGCGCACGGCGAAATCGTAGAGATCGCGCAGGGCCCGCGCGAGACCGGCATGCATGCGCGGCGTGCGCGCCGGGAAATACTCGTTCACCAGCAGTTGGCCGTCGTCGCCCAGTTCGATATGGAACGCGCCGTTGGCGAAGAGGGCCGCGTCCAGCAACCGCGCCGAACTGTCGTTCACGTAGGTCGGCGGGGGCGGTTGCGCCGGATCGCCCATTTCGTCCCACGGCTTGCGATTGACGTAGGCCGCGAAGACGATGGCCTTGCCGGGCGCGGCGGCCCGGACCTCACGCGCGTTGTCGCGCAGGTCCCGATACGAGTGCCGGCTCCAGACTTCGCTGTAGTAGACGTCGGCGTCCGACCGGGCGGTTTCATGGAGATAGTTGCCCATGACGTCGTTGTGGGTCACAATCGCGCCGGGATGCGTTCGGCGCAGATGCGCCCGGGCTTCGTTGATGAACCGCGGGAATTCCTCGCGCTCGGGAATGCCGACGTCGGAATTGTGTTTGTAGCACCATGTCCCGCCGAGGTTGTCGAGGTGGATGCCGTCGAAGCCGGCCCGGTTCATGGCATCGGCGATCTGGCCGAAGACGTGCCGTTTCCAGTCCGGATTGGAAACGTCCATGATCCAGATCTGGTAGTTGCCGGCGTCGTGCCGGCGGATGTCCGCCAAATAGGTGGAGTTGGGAACCTTGAAGGCGGCCCGTTCGACGTGTTCGGGTTCGGCGTTGCCGCTGTCGCCGTACATCAAGGTATAGGACAGCGCCGCCATGTTGCGGGATTGGACGGCAGCGATCTTGTCTTTGATCGTCTGGAACGACTGTACGCGCCCGCCGACCTGGGTGAAGACGTTCAGCGGCTGGCCGTTTTCTCCGTACGGCACGAGGCGGTCGTGAGTCCACTTCCAGTCGTAGAACTGGATCGCGTTCAGATGGAACGTGGCCAGGCCAGCGGCGAGGGCGGCGGCATCGTCGCCGGCGGGATATTCCGAGAAGAACCCCATGCGCGGAAAGCGCGTCCAGTCGCTGGAGACGTCGAGCGCGGTGGAGCGCGAATCGCGGATTTTCCCGTTCACGAGCAGGTCCACGTCCACGCCGTAGCCGCGGAAATCGTCGGTCGGCGTTTTCCAAGGGAAGACCAGAACCGGAGAATCATCCGTTGCGCCGGATACTCTCCGGAGGATGCGGTGGAGGTCTTTTTCCAGATGCTTGAAGCGCACGGAGAGGAAGGCGTTGGTTTCGGGGTCGAATGGATTCAGCTCGATCCGGATGCGGGCGGTTTCGCCGGGGGCATAGCGGCCCTTGCCCGGATAGACGTCGAGGATGGGGGAGTTGACGCGCAGGCGATAGTCGGCGCCGCCGTTGCTGTCCCAAAACGAATCGCCGGCGGCGTTATGGGCGTGGACGTAGAGGCGCAGCGCAGCGCCGGCGGAAAATGCGCCGAGATTCGCGGTCCAGGTCTCGCGGCCCTCGGCGACCTCGCCGCGCGCCATGGGGACGGTTTGCCACGTCGCGCCGTCGTTGGTGGAAATTCCGACTTCGGCGGCGACGGAAACCCCGGAAGGCTGCATTTCGGAAAATACGCGCAGTTCGTCGCCGGCGTTCAGCGTGCCGGGCGCGGGTTCGGTGCGCAGGTTGCCGATCCAGCGGATGGGCGCGGCGGCGTTGCGAACCGTCGCTTGGTCCTGGAATTGGAACGACTGATTGGGCCCCGCCACTTGCAGCCGGGACTGAACGACCGCGCCTTCGGGGAACTTCCCGAGATTCGCCGTCCAGCGGTCGTGGGTGTCGTAGTTGGCGGTGCCGTGGTGGCCGAGGGCGCGCGTTTGTTCCGCGCCGCCGTTGGCAGTGAACCGGATCTGGACTTTTGAGGCGGTGCCCAGCGGCTTGGAATCCACCACGACGATCAAGTCCTGGGAAGGGGCGAGGATGCCATTGTCCGCGGTGTTCTTCGCCCATCCGGCCCATTCCAGGTCCGCGGCGCAGGCAGCGGTTGGAAGAAGGAACAGGGCAAGGAATCGGGTCGGCAGTCGTTTCTTCGCGGCCACGGCCTTCACCGCCACTTGCGCAGCAGGTCGTCGAAGAGGCCGGAGGGCTGGCCGCGCTGCAGGTCTTCGAGCGCTTCCCATTCCGCCACGCGCGCCTCGGCGCCGGCGGACTGGTGGACGAAAAACGCGATGAGCAGCAGCGAGAAGTTGATTTGCCCGCCCCGGAACATTGGCAGCACGGCCCAGATACCGAACAACCAGGCAATGCCGCGGCCGACCGTCGCGGCAAGGCGCGTGGCGGCGAGACGCCCCAGGCGCGGGACGAGCGCGGCGCGGAAAACCCGTCCGCCGTCCATCGGGAACGACGGAATCAGGTTGAAGAGGACAAGCATGATATTGATGCGACCAAGCTCGTGAACCATGACGGCGAGCAGGGGATTGAACGGATAGACGAACGAGGCGCCGAACGTGCCCGCGAGGCCCAGCGCAAGACTGACCGCGGGACCGGCCAGGGCGGTCTGGATTTCATCGGCGGGGCGCCGGGGCATCCGGCTGAGGCGCGCCATGCCGCCGATGGGAAGCAAGAGGATTTCGAGAATGCGCGACCCCTTGGCGCGGGCGACGAGGGAATGGCCGATTTCGTGCAGCACCACGCTGCCGAACAGGCCGATCGAGCCCACGGCACCGTAGAAGAGGCCTTGCAGCCCGCCCACGGGCATGAACGACAGCGCGAACAGGGGCAGAAAGACCAGCAGGGTGACGTGCACCCGGATCGGAATGCCGAACATGCTGCCGATGGAATAGGAATTCGCCATGGACTGGAAACCCTAGCACAAAAGAGACGATTAGACAGGATTTACAGGATGTTTCAGGATGGAACGGCCGGAAGGCATGCAACTACGAAAAACGCGAATTGCGCGAAAATGGCCGGGCGGGCTCGGCGAGCCCGCCGGGATCGAAGACCAAAAGCCCGGCGCTTTGGCCAATGCACCCTGCCTTTTGAGGTTGCAAATCGCAACCTCAAACGAGCCGCGAGTTCCCGTTTGAAGAACACGAAAAAACAGGGTGGATTCGGCGAACCCGCCCGGATCGGAACGGGTCTGCACCCATCCTGTGAATCCTGTACATCCTGTCTAAAACGACAGGAGCCCAAAAACCGTTCCGCTCAATCCTCGGCTTCGGCGGCAACGGGCTTGGCGCCGACTTCCTTGCCGGAGGGCTTGGAACCGTGCTCGGCGTGCTTGGCGATGACCGCGTCGCGAATCTTGGCAAGAAGAGTGGGATCCTGGCGCAGATTGTCGCGGGCGGCGTCGCGGCCTTGGCCGATCTGCTGGCCTTCGAAGGAGAGCCAAGTGCCGCGCTTGTCGAGCAGGCCCAGGTCGTTGGCGGCGTCGATGACGGCGCCTTCCTTGGAAATGCCCTCGGCATAGAGGATGTCGAATTCGGCCTCGGTGAAGGGCGGAGCCACCTTGTTCTTCACGACCTTGACGCGGGTGCGGTTGCCGACGAACTTGCCGTCGCCGGCCTTGATGCCGGCGATGCGGCGGATGTCGAGGCGGACGGAGGAGTAGAACTTGAGGGCGCGTCCGCCGGGGGTGGTCTCGGGATTGCCGAACATCACGCCGATCTTTTCGCGAATCTGGTTGGTGAAGATGCAGACGGTCTTGGACTTGTCGAGAATGCCGGTCATCTTGCGCATGGCCTGGCTCATGAGGCGGGCCTGGAGGCCGACGTGCGAGTCGCCGATCTGGCCTTCGAGTTCGGCGCGGGGGGCGAGGGCGGCGACGGAGTCCACGACGATCACATCGAGGGAGTTGGAGCGGATAAGCTGGTCGGCGATGATGAGGGCTTCTTCGCCGGAGTCGGGCTGGGAAACGAGCAGGTTGTCGATGTCCACGCCGATCTTCTTGGCGTAGCCGGGGTCGAGGGCGTGCTCGGTGTCGATGAAGGCGCACATGCCGCCGTTTTTCTGGGCTTCGGCGATGATGTGCAGAACGAGGGTGGTCTTGCCGGAGGATTCGGGGCCGAAGACCTCGATGATGCGGCCGCGGGGCACGCCGCCGATACCCAGGGCCATATCGAGCGTCAGCGCGCTGGTGGAAATGGCGGGGATCTTGGCCACGGCGCCTTCGTTGCCGAGGCGCATAATGGCGCCTTCGCCGAATTCCTTTTGGATTTGGGCCAGGACGGCGCTGAGGGCGGGGGGCAGGTTGCTGTTGGGGTCTTTCTTGGCGGCGGCGGGCGTCTTGGGGGCCATGGGGTACTCCTGTTTATGAACGGATGTTCAGCAATCTAGCACGGGCGTCCCGAGCATGTCAACGGGGGACTTTTCCCAGATACGGCAGGCCTTTTCAATGCAGGAAGTGGCGGCGGCCGGTAAAGGCCATGGCGAGGCCGGCGGCATCGGCGGCGGCGATGCAGTCGGCGTCCTTTTTGGAGCCGCCGGGCTGGACGAGGTATTTCACGCCGAAGGCGCCGGCGGCCTCGACATTGTCGGGAAAGGGGAAGAAAGCATCGGAAACGAGCACCGTCGTGGCGAGCACTTCCTTGGGGTCGAGACCACGGCGGGCGACGTTTTCACGGGCTTTTTCGAGAGCCAGCTTGCGCATGGAATCCACGCGGT
Organism: Verrucomicrobiota bacterium; assembly: GCA_022709625.1. GTDB lineage: Bacteria > Verrucomicrobiota > Kiritimatiellia > CAIQIC01 > Lenti-01 > Lenti-01. The sequence goes on along the minus strand of JAKLIL010000004.1, from coordinate 14,775 downwards.
TGGGCTGGCCGGCGCCCATGCCGAGGACGGAATACTGTCCGGAGGCGTATTCCCACGCCAGCAGGATGGCGTTGGACTTGAGATGCTTGCAGGCGCGGATCCCGAAATCGGCGACGGGCCGCAGGGAATTGGGGAAGGGGACATTCGTGACGACGGCCCAGCCTTCGGGGGCGCCGAGGTCGGCATCCTGCGTCAGCATGCCGCCGTTGATCTGGCGAAACAGCTTGCGCGGAAGCGGCGCGGCCAGGGGGCGGTCGAGGGAAATCAGCCGGATATCCTTGGACTTGGCCTTTAGGAATTCGAGCGCATCGGGCGCGAACGACGGGGCGATGAGGGCTTCGACGAAGCGGCCCTTGAGAACGTGGGCCGCGGCAAGATCGACGGGACGGGTCAGCGCAATGACGGAGCCGAAGGCCGATACGACGTCGCCCTCCCAGGCGGCGGCGAGCGCTTCGGCGAGCGAGGCGCCGGTGGCAGCGCCGCAGGGATTGGTGTGTTTGACGATGACGGCGGCAGGTGTGCCATGCAGTTCGCGGGCGGTTTCCAGCGCCGCATCGCCGTCGACGTAGTTGTTGTAGGACATTTCCTTGCCGTGGAGAATGCGGGCGGCGGCGAGGTTGGCCTCGGCGGGCGGCGGCGAATCCAGCCGGAAGGTGGCGGTTTGATGGGGATTCTCGCCGTAGCGCAGCGGGATTTCCGCGGTGAAATGGCCGGCGAACCAAGCGGCGATCGCGGCATCGTAGGCCGACGTGCGGGCGAACACCTTGCGAGCCAGGGCGTGGCGGCGGTCGAGCGGCAGGTCCCCGCCGGCCTGCAGTGCGACGAGGACGGGGGCGTAGTCGGCGGGATCGGTCAACGCGATCACGTCCGCGTGGTTTTTGGCCGCGGAGCGGAGCATGGCGGGCCCGCCGATGTCGATGTTCTCGATCGAAGGCGCTTTTTCGAAGGGATACAGGTTGACGCAGACAAGATCGATGGGCGGCAGATCCAGCTTTTGGCAGGTCGCCATGTCGGCTGGGTTGGCACGCCGCTGGAGAATGCCGCCGTGAATCTTGGGGTGCAGGGTCTTGACGCGGCCGGCGAGGATTTCGGGGTGGCCGGTGAAGGCGGAGACGTCGATCACGGCAATTCCGGCGGAGCGCAGATCGGCGGCGGTGCCGCCGGTGGAAAGGATTTCGACGCCGAGCGCAGCCAGGCCGTGGGCGAATTCGAGCAGGCCGGTCTTGTCGGATACGCTGAGGAGGGCGCGCTGGATTTTCATTGCGCCGGATTCTTCCACAAGCCGCCGGAAATGGAAAGGGCTTTTGCCGGCGCGCGCGGTGCGCGCGGCCGACGCCTCACGGAGCGGGCTGCACCAGGCCTGTCAGGCATTTGGCCAGCGGGTGCCCGTTGCGGGCGCGGCGGTAGACGCCCTGGGTGGCGTGGACCAATCCGCCCTCCTGCAGGAGGCGCAGATGGCGGAAGAGCGCCGCGCAAGGAATGCGCAGGCGGTCGCGCAGCATCGGCACGGTGCGCGGACCGTCCAGCAGTTCACGGTAGACGAGGATCCGGCGGGGATGGGCCAGAGCCGTGGCCAGCCGGACGATCTGCCGGTCCGGGGCGCGGCCGCTGCGCGCGAAGGCGCCGCGCAGCGCCGCGAGGATCGGCCGCGCGCTGGAAACCAGCGGATCCGGTTCCGGCCGATAGCGGACGAAGGGGCCTTCGCGCTCAACGCCCACCAGCCCACGGGACTGCAACCGCCGCAATTCCTGGCTGGCGCGGGAAAGGCCGATTTCCGCTTCTTCCGCCAGTTGTCCGACGGTTTTATCGGGCGCAGCGATAATCTGGCGCAGCAACCGCAAGCGGGTCGGCCCCGCCAAAACCCGGCAAGTTCTCCAGAGCGTGGGACTCAAGGCCATTGGGTTCCTCCTCAGTTAATTAATCAAACTTTATAAAGTCCTATATATTTAAAATTGTCAGATAATTTAGAAATTTTTTAGAATTATTGGATTTATTCTAATAAATTAAATATCGGACTTTGTAAAGTGTGATAATCGCTACAGATGCTGGAGTTGTCCTGAACCGCACTCGGCGGCGCGTTGCAACGGCGAAGGGCCGGGGGAAAGGATTGATTTTGCCGGAGAAGTTGAATACCGTGCGGCCTGTTTGGTTCGAGAAAACCCAGGAGCAGGATATGAAGATTTCAGTAGTTGGAACGGGCTATGTCGGGTTGGTGACGGGCGCGTGTTTTTCGGACGCGGGCCATGAAGTGCTCTGCATCGACAACGATCCGAAGAAGATCGACCTGCTGCACAAGGGGATCATGCCGATCTACGAGCCGGGGCTCGACGAGATTGTGGCGCGCAATGTGAAGGCCGGGCGGTTGAAATTCAGCATCTCCATCGCGGAGGGCACGGCGTTCGCGGAAGTGATTTTCATCGCGGTGGGCACTCCGCCGGGCGTGGGCGGCGAGGCCAACATGACCTACGTCGAGCAGGTCGGCCGCCAGGTGGCGGAGCACATGACGAGCTACCGCCTCTTGGTCGAAAAGAGCACCGTGCCGGCCAAGACGAGCGAATACCTCAAGCGCACCGTCCTGAAGTACCTGCGCGAGGACACCGATTTCGACGTGGCCTCGAATCCCGAATTCCTGCGCGAAGGCACCGCGATCGAGGACGCGACGCACCCCGATCGCATCGTCGTGGGCGTGGAAAGCCAGCGGGCGGGCGATTTGCTGGAAGAAATCTACAAGCCGATCCTCGAAAAGGGCGGCGGCCGGTTCCTGCGCATGAGCGTCACGAGCGCGGAGCTGACCAAGCACGCCTCCAACTCGTTTCTCGCGATGAAAATCTCCTACATCAACGCGGTGGCGCGCATTTGCGAGCTCGCGGGAGCGGACGTGGAGCAGGTGGCGAAGGGCATGGGCCTCGATCCGCGCATCGGTCCCCGCTTCCTGAACGCCGGCGTGGGCTACGGCGGGTCGTGCTTCCCCAAGGACGTGGACGCCTTCGTGCGGCTGGGCGACGCCCTCGGCTACGACTTCAAACTCCTGAAGGAAGTGCAGCTCGTCAACAAGAGCCAGCGCGAATACGTGATGAAGAAAATCAAGCAGGAGCTGTGGGTCGTGCAGGACAAGACCATCGCGCTCTTCGGCCTGGCGTTCAAGCCCGAGACCGACGACGTCCGCGAAGCCCCGAGCCTCTACTTCGTGCCGAAACTGCAGGAAATGAAGGCCAAGCTGCGCGCCTGGGATCCGGTGGCCGAGGCGAAGTTCAAGGAAGTCCATCCCGAGCTCGAGTGCGTCGGGGATCTCTACGAGTGCGCCAAGGGCGCGGACCTGGTCCTGATCCTGACGGAATGGGACGCGGTGAAAAAACTCGACCTGAAGAAGCTCAAGAGCGTCATGGCCTGCCCCGTGATCGTGGACGGCCGGAACGTCTTCAAGCCCGCGGACGTCCGCGCGCTGGGGTTCACCTACCACAGCGTCGGCCGCGACTAGGCCGCCGCGCGCGCCCCCGCCGCGCATTCTGGCGTTGCGCCGCCCGCCGGGCGCGGCTATCCTTCCCCTGTGCATAGTAGGCGGAATCCAACCCGGGCGGCGGCATGAAGTGGCATTTTCTCGGCGGCGCCGACACGGTGACCGGTTCCCGGCATCTGCTGGAACTCGACGGCGCCCGCATCCTCTTCGATTGCGGCCTGTTCCAGGGCCGCCGCAAGGAAGCCAACGATTTCAACCGCCATCTGGAATTCAATCCCCTCGCCGTCGATGCCATGGTGCTTTCGCACGCCCACGTCGACCATTGCGGCAACGTCCCGACCTTGGCCCGGAACGGTTATCGCAATCCCATCCACGCCACGTCGGCCACGTGCGATCTCCTGCCGATCATGCTGCGCGATTCCGCGCACATCCAGGAGGCCGACGCCGCCTACCTCAACCAGAAGACCAACCGGCGCGGCTTGCCGCCCGTCGTCCCGCTCTACACCCTCGCGGACGCCGAAGCCGCGCTGCGCCTGTCCCGGCCCCATGCCTACGGCGCCCCGCTGGCTCTGCCCGGCGGAGTCGTTGCCGTCCACGTCGATGCCGGCCACATCCTCGGCGCGGCGCTGGCCCGCCTCGAAATTCCGCGGCCCGGCGGCGGCGCGCCCCTGCGCGTGGCGCTGGTCTTCGACCTGGGCCGCCACAACCTGCCCTTGCTGCAGAATCCCGTCCAGATCCGCGACGTGGACGTGCTTATTTGCGAAAGCACCTACGGCGACCGCCTCCACGACAACGCGCTGAACGCCCGCGAGGAACTGCGCCTCGCCATCGTGCGCGCCCTTGGCCGCGGCGGCAAAGTCCTGATCCCAACCTTCGCCCTCGGCCGCGCACAGGAAGTCGTCTACCATCTCGCCCAGTTGCGCGAACGCGGCGAAATCCCCGCCGTCCCCGTCTATCTGGACAGTCCCATGGCGAACGCCATTTCCCGGGTATTCGAAAAGCATCCCGGCTATCTCGACGAGGAATCCAACGACCTCCGCAATCGCGTGGGTTCCGTCGTCGCGCCGCCGTGGCTGACGTTCTCCGCCACCGTGGACGAATCCAAGGCCATCACCGCGTCCAAAACCCCGGCGATCGTGCTGGCCGCCTCGGGCATGTGCGAGCACGGCCGCATTCTCCACCACCTCAAGCACGGCATTGAAAACGAGAAGAACCTGGTCTTGCTCGTCGGCTACCAAGCCCTCAACACCTTGGGCCGCCGCCTCCAGAACGGGGAAAAATACGTTCGCATCTTCGGCGACGAATTCGCGGTGAAGGCCGAGATCCAGGCGTTGCGTTCCTTCAGCGCCCACGCCGACCGCAAGGAACTCTTCGGCTACGTGCGCGATGCCAAGCCGCGGAAGGTCTTCCTGGTCCACGGCGAACAAAACCAGCGCGAATCCTTCGCCCGCATGCTGCGCGACCAACTCCGCCTCGAGGTCGCCTTGCCCGTCAACGGCGACGTCGTCGATCTGTCCTAATGCTCCCCCTTTCCCGCATTCTTGCTCTTTTTCTTACTCCTACTCCTACTCTTAATCTTACTCTCCCCCTCATCCCTTGATCCCTACCTCCGCATCCTCTTCCACCTCGCCGGCCTCCCACGCGGGCGTCGCCGCCATCGTTGGCCGCGCCAACGTCGGTAAATCCTCCCTCCTGAACGCCCTGCTCGGCGAAACCGTCTCGGTCGTGTCGCCCGTTGCCCAGACCACGCGCCGCCCGGTGCGCGGCATCTTCAACGAGCCGGGACTGCAGATCGTTTTTCTCGACACTCCCGGCATCCGTCGCGCCACGCACGCCCTCGGCTCGCTCCTCAACCGGACGGCCCGCGGGCTGGTCACGGGTACCGATGCCGTTTTGCTGCTGCTCGACGCCTCGACCCCCCCCCAGGACGAAGACCGCGGCTGGATGCAAAAACTCGCCCGCGAAACTTCGCCCATTCTGGCCGTGCTCAACAAAACGGATCTGGGCCTCCGACGCGCCGCCTACGAAGCCGCCTGGGCCGAAACCCTGGCGGCTTGCTGCGCCGAGGAACCCGCGTTTCAACCGCCCCCCGTCGCTTGGTTCGAAGTCTCCGCCACCACCGGGGCGGGCTTGCCGGCGCTGCTTGCCGATTTGCGCACGCGGATGCCCGCCGCCGTGCCGCTGTTCCCGACCGACGTGCTCACCGACGACCCCGGACCTTTTTTCATCGCCGACGTGATCCGCGTCAACGTCAATGTCCGCCTCAAGGCCGAATTGCCCCACGCCGTCGCCGTCGCCGTGGACCGGCTCGAAGAAACCGACGCCGAAACCAAGGTGTTCGCCACCATCTACGTGGAAAAGCCCTCCCAACGCCCCATCCTCATCGGCAACCACGCCCGCATGATCCGCGACATCCGCCGCGCCGCCGAAAAGGATCTCGCCGAAATCTACGGCAAGCCCTACAAACTGGAGCTCTGGATCAAGGTGGAGCCCAACTGGTCTCGCAACTACTGGCTTCTGAAGAAATTCGGCTACGTCGGCGCCTGACGCCGGCCAGAGGGCAGGGGCGCGGAGTTCAGAGGTCGGCAGGCGGATGCCGCACCGCCGTTCTTGTCGGTTTCCGGCCTCTCCTTTGACTTGCAATCCCTTTCCCGCTGCGGCTAACTCTTGCCGATGCCCGTCCTCTACTACTATCTGATCGCCGCGTGGGCGTTGGGCTTCCTGCTGGGCGTGGCCATCGCCGCCGCCGTGGCCTCCGCCCGCATCTACCGCGCCCGCGCCGGGTTGATCCGCCTCCAAACCCAGCTCGAAACCCTCGCCGCCGCGCGCGAAGACCTCGTCAACCAGTTCCAGGTGCTCGCCGGCCGCATTCTCGACGCCCAGTCGCAGAAATTCACGGCCCAGAACCGCGAAGCCCTGTCCGCCCTCCTCGTCCCGCTCGGGGAGAAAATCGGCGAATTCAAGCAGAAGGTCGAAAGCGTCCACGGCGAAGATCTCAAGCAGCGCAGCGCCCTCAAGCAGCAGGTCGAACTGCTGGCCGACCAGAGCCGCGCCGTCGGCCAGCAGGCCGACCGCCTCGCCGGCGCCCTCAAGGGCGACAGCAAGGCCATCGGCAACTGGGGCGAACTGGTCCTCGAACGCCTGCTCGAAACCTCCGGCCTCCAGCGCGGCCGCGACTACGACCTCCAGGTCGCCGCGTTCGCGGAAGACGGCCGCCGCTTCCAGCCCGACGCCGTCATCCATCTGCCCGAAAACCGCTGCCTCGTCGTCGATTCCAAGATGGTTCTCGCGGACTATCTAACCTACGCCAACGCCGTGGACGCCGACGCCCGCGCCGCCGCCCTCCGCGCCCACGTGGCCGCCGTCGAAGCCCACGTCAAAGGCCTCGTCGATAAAAACTACCAGGACCTCGACGCCTTCCGCGGCAAGTCCCCCGATTTCGTGCTGATGTTCGTGCCCAGCGAGCCGGCCTTCTCCCTCGCCCTGGCCGCCAAGCCCGCCCTGTTTGAAACGGCCGCGCGCGCCGGCGCCATCCTCGTCGGTCCCGGCGGCCTGCTCGCCACCCTGCGTCTCGTTGACCAGATCTGGCGCCTCGAAAAGCAGCGCGGCATCCTCAACGAGGTCTTCGACGCCGTCCGCAAAATCTACGAAAAGTACGTCGGCTTCGCCGAAGACATGCAGCGCATCGACGACGCCCTCCAAAAAGCCCGCGACGCCTACCGCGACGCGCTGAAAAAACTGGCCACCGGCGACGGCAATCTCGTCCGCCAGATGGAAAAATTCCGCAAGGAAAACGTCATCCGTCCCAGGAAACTGCCCCCGACCGCGTTCCAGGCCGCCGCCGCCGAACCCCCCGAGGCCCCGCCATGAAAACATCGGTCCTGAAATTGTTGATTCTCAATTCTTCCCTCTTGATTCTCCTGCCCGCCTGCGGCAAAAAGCCGCCCGCCGGCGAACCCGTTCCCGTGCCGCCCGTCAACAATTTCGCGATGAAGAACCTCGCCTCCGAATTTCCCGGCGAGATCCGCACCGCGAAATACGCCGGCCAGGTCCAGCTCGTCGTCTTCTTCCGCGCCGACGATCCCGCCTGCCGCGGATCCATCGCCGACTGGAACGCCCTCCACCAGGAATTCGCCGACCGCGGCTTCACCCTCGTCGGCGCCGTCGCGGACGACCGCAAGCCCGACGCGATCGGCGCCGAAATCGTCGCCCTCGATCCCGCCTGGCCCGTCGGTCTCGCCGACGCGCCCGTCGTCCAGGCCTTCGGCGGCCCGCCCGCCATCCGCGCCATCCCCACCTTCTTCCTGCTCGACCGCGACGGCCACGTCGCCCGCTCCTACGCCGGCTTCGTCCCCTTGGCCACCCTGCGCGCCGACATCGGGAACCTGCTCGACGGCCAGCCCCTCGCGCCCGCCGCGGAGCCGGCGCCATGAGGCCCGCATTCCGAATTTTTCCATACCGTGGAAAACCCGCGGAAAAGTTTTCCATACCGTGGAAAATCCGGCCGGAATTTTTCCATACCGTGGAAAATCCGCGGAAAAGTTTTCCATGCCGTAGAAAACTCGCCCTCCTGTTCGCCGCGCTGGGCTGGTTGCTGCTGGTTGGGTCCGCCCCGGCCTCGCCGTTCGTCGTGACCGCCGCACGCGCCGAGTTCGAGGGCCGCCCGGCCATCCGCGTCGCCTTCGATTTCCCCGCCGACCACCATCTGTATTCCGGGTTCACTGTGGCCACGCCCGCCGGCGAGGCTTTGGCGGCGCTGTCCGTGCCCGAACCGGACACGCACAATCCCGACGAGCCCGAGCCGTCCTACGCCAAGCCCTTCGCCGCCTTCTATGCGCCGCCCGCCGGCAATACCGTCGTCGTGGAATACATCGGCTGCAAAGGTTCCATGTGCTTCATGCCGCCGCCCGTCGCGATCCGCCTTGACGAGGTTTCCGCCGAGGCCACCGCGGCGGCCCCGGCCGCGTCCGCCCCGGCCGCGGCCGACGCCGCGGAATTCCCGCTCGCCGCGCGCGGTCCGCCCCGGCGCAGCGAAGGCTATCTCGCCGTACCCGATTTCCTCGCGTTCCTCGATCCCGCCGCCGCGCCTCCGCCGGCCGCCTCCGCCTGGCGCCTCTTCCTCGACGATCCGGCCCAATTCTACCGCCGCCGCGGCGTCCTGCCTTCCATCCTGCTGATTCTCGTCGGCGGCTTTCTGCTCAACCTCACGCCCTGCGTGCTGCCGATGATTCCCGTCAATCTCGCCATCATCGGCGCCACCTCGCTGACCGCCTCCCGCCGCGCGCGCTTTGGTCTCGGCCTCGTTTACGGCCTCGGCATGGCCCTCGTCTACGGCGCGCTCGGTCTCGCCGTCGTGCTGACCGGATCGGTGTTCGGCGCGCTGCATGCCTCGCCCCTGTTCAACGGGGCCATTGCGCTGCTCTTTTTCGTCCTGGCCCTCGCCATGTTCGACGGGTGGCAGCTGGATTTCACCCGTTTCCGCAAGACGTCTGGCCGGCCCAGCCGCGCGCGCATTCCCGCCGTCCTCGCGATGGGCGGCGTCTCGGCCCTCCTGGCCGGCGCCTGCGTCGCGCCCGTGCTGATCGCCGTCCTGGCCCTCTCCGGATCGCTGTATGCCCAGGGGGTTGCTCTCGCCCTTGCGCTGCCTTTCCTGCTGGGCGTCGGCATGGCCTTGCCGTGGCCGCTCGCCGCCGCCGGCCTCGCCGTCCTGCCCAAGCCCGGCGCCTGGATGGACGGCGTCAAAAAAGCCTTCGGCGTTCTGATTCTCCTGCTCGCCGCGTTCTACGCGTGGAAAACCATCGGCGCCTTCCGCGCTTCGGCGTCCGCCGAAACCCCGCCGCCCAACTTCGTCCGCGTGGATTTCAACGAAGACGGTGCGGCCGCCGCCTTCCAGGCCCGGTTGGCCGAAGCCGCCGCCTCCGGCAAGCCCGTTTTGTTCGATTTCGGGGCCCACTGGTGCACGGCCTGCACGAAAATGGACGCCACGACGCTGCGCGATTCCGCCGTCGTCGCCAAAACCGCCGGCCTGTATGCCATCCAAGTGCTTGCCGACCAGCCCAACAAATCCCCCGCCCGCGAACTCCTCGCCCCCTTCGCTGTCCCGGGCTACCCGACCTTTTTGATTTTTCCTGCAAGCCCAATCGAATCGATCGATTCGACTGATTCGATTCGATCGATTCCCTCGAAAAACAAACTCTGAAAAGGCTTTCCCCATGACCATGTTTGGTGGTACCGGCGGCTATTTCCGGCTGGATTCCTGGATCATGGCCAACGTCGTGCAACTGGGAACCCAGCGTTTCTGCCGGTGCTTCCTGGATCGCACCAACGATCCGTGCGGGCGCCAGTACGACCAGCTGACGCAGGCCGCGCGTTCCGGTTGCGCCAACGTCGCCGAAGGCTCGGCGCGCCATGCCACCTCGCGGGAAACGGAAATGCGGCTTACGGATGTGGCGCGCTCCAGTTCGCGCTCGGAATGCTCTGCGCCCAATTCGAGAAAATCGAAGGCGTATTCGTCTTTCACCGCCAACTTGGCTTGCGCCCGCAGCTCCGGCGTCAGCGTCCGGTCGAAATTGGTCTGGCCCAGCAGGGTCTCGTAGCTCTGGTTATCAATCTGGTGGATCAGCACGTTCTTGGACCAGCCGAATTTGCGGGTCATCCGCAGATAGAACTCGCGCTCCAAGGGGTCGGAACAGCGCTCCAGTATGATCAGATTGTGGCTCCAGCTGATTTCTCGCACCAGCGGTGCGAGTTTTTCGGAACCGGCATACGTCTTGAAAAACGCTTTCATGCGCCATAGGTTGGAAACGGAAAATCCGCCAATGCCCGGAAATTCGCGCTGCAAATCCGCCGCCAATTGCTGAACGACAGGCTTGCCCCAGCTGTCATCGGTCAGGCGGCCTACGATCATCCGCCCGATGTCCCAATAGAGGCCGACCAGTTCTTTGTTGACCGCCTTGAGGGCTTGCTATTGGGCGGCGTGAACGCGTTCTTTGACCGCAACCAGCAAGGCGCCGTAATCCGCCGGAACGGGCTGGTTCTTTTTCGGCATAGCGCTATTTTCCCGCGCCGTAGGCCTGGATGATCTTCTCGATCAGCTGGGTCGTGGAGAGCCCCTGCACCATCGGGGCGAGGACGACCTTGCCGCCGCGTGCCTCGACGACGTCGCGGCCGCTGACGTAGTGCGCCCAGTCCTCCGCCTTCACCAGCACGTCGGGCTGCAGTTCGGCGATCAACGCCTTCGGCTCGTCTTCGTCGAAGAGGGTCACGTAGTCGACGCATTCCAGGGCCGCGAGCATCCGCGCGCGGTATGGTTCGGCCACGATCGGCCGCTTCTCGCCCTTGTAGCGCCGCACGCTGGCGTCCGTGTTCAGGCCGACGACCAGCACGTCGCCCTGTTGGCGGGCGAACTCGAGGTAGGTGGCGTGGCCGGCGTGCATCAGGTCGAACGCGCCGTTGGTAAAGACGATGATCCGGCCCGCCGCGCGCAAGCGCGCGCATTCCCGCGCCAAGGCTTCCCGCAACCATATTTTTTTCTCGGCATCTCGCATGGCAGCTCCTACCTTGCGAAAAGATATCGGTTTTTCGCCCCGGACGGAATCCCCAAAAATGGCCGAACATCCCAATCTGACGCATCCCTCGGAGGTTCGCGCCTTGTTGGCGCGGTTGGACTTCCACCCCTCGCGCGTGCTGGGCCAGAATTTCCTGATCGACCGCAACGTGCTGGAGATCCTGTTGGCGGCCGCCGAATTGGACGCGGCCGACGCCGTGGTCGAGGTGGGTCCCGGCCTCGGCGTACTGACCGGCGAACTGCTGACACGCGCGGCGAGCGTGACCGCCATCGAGAAGGACCGCCGTTTGGCCGCCTATCTCCGCGAGCGGTTTGCGGCCAACCCCAAGCTGAATTTGATCGAAGCCGACGTGCTCGATTGCGACTTGCCGGCGCTGTTTTCGCGGCCGGGAATGAAACTGGTCGCCAACTTGCCTTATGCCATCGCGGCGCGGCTGCTGGTCGAACTGACCGCCGTTGCGAATCCCCCGGCGCAAGTCGTCGCCACCGTCCAGCGCGAAGTCGCCGACCGGCTGGCGGCGAAACCGTCCACCGCCGACTACGGCCTGCTGACGATTCTGGTGCAGCGCCGCTACGCGGTGGCCGTCGTCAAGCACGTGTCGTCCACTTGTTTTTGGCCGCCCCCCGAAGTGCAGTCGTCCATCGTCAAGCTCGTGCTGCGGCCGGCGCCGCTGGGCGGAGCCGCCGACGAACCCGCGTTGCGCGATTTGCTGCGGCACGCCTTTTCGCGCCGGCGCAAGACCATGGCCCGGTCGCTCCGCGATTGGCTGGCCGATCCCTTGCCTGCGCTTGCCGTCGCCGGCATCGCACCGACCGCCCGCGCCGAAGAACTGCCGCCGGAAACCTGGCCCGTTTTGCTGCGCGCCTTGCGGCCGGGACCGATATCCTGCGGGTAGGGACGCCGCGCCGCCGGCGTCCGTGGCGATTGCGATTCAAACGGCCCGGACGGCGCGGCGCGCCATCCCTGCCCGATTATGGAATCGGCGGAAAAACCAGCTTCTCTCCCCAGAACATCCATTCGGACGGGGTCGCCACGGCGCGCTTGAGGCCGGCGGCGATTTCATAGGACGCGGGCATGCCGCCGTGGACGTGGCCGAGTTCCGCGTAATGGCCGTAGAGGAGGTGGCGCGGCTGGATCCTGTCGATCGCGATTTGAACGGCGTCCTTCCGTTCCGCGGTCTGGCGCGGCGAGCCGGGCTCGTAGCTTTCGTTCGGACTGCGCCACGGAACGACCAGCAGGTCGATCGCCAAGCCCGGCGTCTTTTCGAATGCGCGGGTGTAGTCGAGGTCGCCGCAGAAAATCGCGGCATGCCCGGAAGGGAAGGCCAATTCGTAATATACGATGGGCACGGTTTCCCGGCCGGCCGCCCAAACATGGATGCCGCGCCGCGCCGTCAAGCGCACGCTGGACACCTCGGCCTCGCGGAAGTCGTCCACGGGGAAAAGGCAGGGATCGGGCGGCAGTTCGGCGGCGCTGGCGGCGGGCAGGAAGACCGGCTTGCCGGCCGCGAGGCAGGCGTGGACGAGGCCGGGGGCGTAGTGATCGCCGTGTCCATGGGTAACGAGCAGGACATCCACCAGCGCGGCGACGCGGCGGTTGAATGCGTCGGCCTCCGGCAGGACCGGAGTCAAATCCATGCCGACGACGGCTTTTCCGGACCGGCAAAGCAGGCCCATGTTGTACATCTGCCAGACGGTCAATTTGTCGGCGGTACCGGGTGCCGCCTCCGCCTCGGCCAGCGCGCGCTGGAGCCGCCGGTCGATCCACCGCCAGAGGTCGTTCGGGTATTCGGCCAAGTCGAACGGCTGGCCCGGCCGCACGGCCGCCTCGAAGAACCGGTCCAAACCGAGGAACGCCTGTTCGCGCGCGGGATCCGCGGCAAAGGTCGGCGGATGCGCCTCCAGCACGGCTGCCAGCGAGTCCAGATGCGCCAGGGCCACGTTGGTTTCCTGGGCCTGGGCCGCGGCAAGGAATCCCGCCGCGCCCGCAACCAGCCAACTTGTCATTCGCCGCATGCCGGCAATGTATTCCCCGCTTGGCGGGCGGACAAGGATCAAATAGATTGGTCCGCAAAGAGCGCGGCCGTCGCCACCTTGCCCATGCATCCATCCGCCGTGAAAAAGACCCGGTCCTTTCCGTACGCAGCCGAGTTCCGCTTCTACGAGGAATTGAACGACTTCCTGCCGCCGGAAAAACGCAAGCAGACCATCGCCTACCGCTTCGACGGGCATCCGGGCATCAAGGATCCGATCGAAGCGCTGGGCGTGCCCCATCCGGAAGTGGATTTGATCGTCGTCAACGGCCGCTCCGTCGGCTTCGACTACCAACTGCAACCCGGCGACCGGGTGGCGGTCTATCCCGTCTTCGAGAGCCTGGATATCGCGCCCATCGTGAAGCTGCGGGAGAAGCCGCTGCGCCGGATCGCCTTCGTGATGGACGTGAACCTCGGCCGCCTGGCGCGGAAGTTGCGGTTGCTGGGTTTCGATGCCTTGTTTTCGAACGCCTATCGCGACGACGAGATCGTGGCGATCGCCGCGGCGGAGAAGCGGATCGTGCTGACGCGCGACCGGCGGCTGCTGCACGCCAAGGCCGTCACGCACGGCTACTGGGTGCGCTCGGTCCTCGTGGCCCGGCAGGTCGAGGAAGTCCTGCGCCGATTCGACCTGGCCGGACAGGTCAAGCCGTTCTCCCGCTGCGCCGATTGCAACGGGGAAATCGAGCGGGTCGCCAAGGAAGCCGTGCTGGACCGCCTGGAACCCAAGACGAAGAAGTACTACGACACGTTCTTCCGCTGCCCCGCCTGCGGCAAGATCTACTGGGAAGGATCCCACATCGGCCAGATCCGCGCGCGGTTCCAGGGCCTCGTGGCGCTGTCCAAGGATCCGGACCCATGACCGCGTCCCCCGTGCGCATGACGGAGCCCGGCCCGGCCCCGACGCCGGCGCAGCTCGAGGCGTGGCTTGGCAAGCGCGCGTACGGGCGGTGGCGGCGCATGGCGGAGGCCATCGCGGACCGGTATCCCGGCGTTTTCACGCCGGAATGGCTGTTCGGCGGTCGCAAGCACGGGTGGTCCCTGCGCTACAAAAAAGGGAAATCCTTTTGCACGCTCGTTCCGGAACGCAGACGCGTGGCGCTGGTGATCGTGTTTGGCGCCGCCGAGCGCGCCGCAGCGGCAGCCTGCCTCATGCGGCTATCGTCAGCAACCCGCAATAGCTACGGGGCGGCCCCGACCTATGCCGACGGCAAATGGCTTTTGCTGGATCTGGATTCGAACCAAACGGCCGCCGACGCGGAAATCCTCTTGGCCGTGAAATGAAAACCCCAAACCGCCGGCTAAGGAATCCCGACATGGAACACGGACAGGAAAGTACCCGAGCGCGGGCGACGTGGTGGCTGGCAGGGATCGCGGTGGCGGCTGGCGCTGCGCTGGCGCTCCAAGCGTTGCGGCAGCAGGGCGAAAACCGGGAATTGCGGCGTGGGTTGGCCGCGGCCCGGGAGGCTCTTGCGGCGGCTTCGGCGGCCACGGCGGCGCCCGGCATCGCACAACCGTCGGGTGCGGCGCCGCCCTTGCCGGCCGCGCCGGTCTTGTTGCCGGCCGGCACGACGGTCCAGGCCGACGTGGCTATGGCCGCGTTCGTGGCGGATACGAACGCCCCGGCCCAGCCGCCCGAAATGTCCGAGGCCGTGGCGCAGGCGTTGGCCAGCTTCGACCGGGCCATGGACAAGGAATTCGATCGCCTGGAAAACCGG
>JAKLIL010000399.1 GCA_022709625.1 Verrucomicrobiota bacterium | reverse complement strand
TTTCCAATCCCCCGGTTCAGGCGGGGTCATTGCGGATGGCGGTTCACATATTTTTGATCTGCTGCTGTGGATACTGAATGCGGAGAACGTCGCGATCCACGCCTGCGAGGACGACAGCTGGGGCGGAGTAGGCGTGAATGCCCGCGTCGAGCTGAGTCTGGTGCGGGGGGAGACGCGCGTGCCGGGACGCATGGAGCTTAGTTTTACCCGGAAACTGCGCAATACGGTTCAAATTTACGGCGAACGGGGCTGGCTCGAAGGGCCCACGCGCGGCGGAACGGAAGTCGTTTTCCATCCCCGCGGTGGGGAATCCAGCCCCGTGGCGCTCCGCGACCCCGGCGCCCCATCCTTGGACATGGCGGGGGAATTCGCCGCCCAGTTGGACGACTTTGCCGCTTCCGTGCGCGCCTGGCGAAAAGGCGAATGCGCGACCGCCGAAGAGTGCCGGCCTGCCATTGCGGCGATCGAGGCCTGCCGGCGCCTACGCCAAACCATGCCACAACCTTGGGATTCAATCGCCCCGGCCTCCGGTGCGCCGTCCGGAACCATGGGACGGGTGTTGATTACCGGGGCCAGCGGTTTTCTGGGTTGCCGCCTCGCCGAAAGGCTGTTCGCGGACGGTCGGTACCAGGTCCGGGCCATGGTGCGGCGGTTTTCGGGAGCCGGGCTGGCCCGTCTGTCCCGGTTGCCGGTCGAGTTCGCGGTTGCGGACCTGCTGGACCCGCCAGCCATTGCGAAAGCGGCGGCGGGCTGCGATTACGTCGTGCACTGCGCCTACGGCTACGAAGGTCCCGACGCCCAGCGCAAGCGCGTCACGGTCGAAGGCGTCCAGAACGTGTTGCATGCCGCATCCCAGGCCGCCGCGCGGAAATTGATTCACCTCGGCAGCGCCGTCGTGTATGGCAACGATCCGGGCGTGCCCGTCGCCGACGAATCCCTCCCGTTCAGACCGGGCGACGACTGGTATTCCCAAGCCAAAATCGAGGCGGAAAACGCCGTCTGGCGGCATGCCGAAAAGACGGGGCTGCCCGTCGTGGTGTTCCGCCCCGGGCTGATTCACGGTCCGTACAGTTCCACTTGGACCGAGCGCGTTGCTCGGGAGGCGCAAGAGGGCGCCATTCTGGTGGACGGGGGCGCGGGGCTTGCCAACCTGGTGTATGTGGACAACCTCGTCGACGCGATCGTGGCCGCCATGGAATCCGACGCCGCCAATGGACAGGCGTTTCTGGTGGCGGATGAAGAACGAATCACCTGGCGCGATCTGTACGGACGCTACCGCGAATTGCTCGGCAATTGTCCGCCGTTCCGGAGCTACGAGGAGTTGGCCAAGATCCAGCAGGCGAATGCGCCCAGTTGGTTCGGCCGCTGCGTAGCCAACGCGTATCGGCTCGTACCGGAAATGGTCCGTTGCGCGGTGCGGTCGCCGGAATTTCGCGCGCGGGTGAAGGCCGTTCCCTGGTTGAAACCGTTGGTGCGCGCCGTGCCCAATGCGCTGAAGCAACGCTTGCGTTCGTCGGGGGGGCGAACAGGGGGCGCCGAGCCCGCAACGGCGGCCGCGGCGGCAAAACTGCCCCCGCCGGCCGCGGTAGCGCTATGCAAATCCCGCACCCGCTTCACGGCGGCCAAGGCCAAACAGGTGCTGGGCTACGTGCCGCGTGTGTCTTTCGACCAGGCCATGGTCCGGATCGAGTCCTGGCTGCGCTATCAAAGGTTGATTTCCTGAGCGCAAGCGCGGTTCCGGGCCGCCGCCGCCACCTTCGGATTTCAGCGCAATGAGTGAAGTCAACGCGGATAGGCTCGACTGGATCGATGCGGCCAAGGGGCTGGGGATTCTCGCCGTGGTGGCCGGCCACATCTACCGCGGGTTTCTCTACGATGTGATCTTCGTCTTCCACATCCCCTTTTTTTTCTTCCTTGCGGGCTATCTTTATCGGGTGAAACCAGATAAAAAGCGCTATTTGCTGGATAAAATCGGCCATCTTATGGTGCCGTACGGTTCGTTTCTCGTCCTGTTGTATCTTCCGTTCGCCGTAATGCAGGTCATCGATCATGGAGTCGATGCCAAA
>JAKLIL010000398.1 GCA_022709625.1 Verrucomicrobiota bacterium | reverse complement strand
CCGATCGTCCAGCAAATCGTGGAAGCCCACCACGGCACCGCCCGGGTCGAGACGTCCCCGGGCGAAGGCTGCACGTTCATCCTCGAAATCCCCCCGAACTGACCGGCGCCCGCCGCGGCGCGGCACAATCTATTCCCGGAACCCGTTGGTGATCGGCATGCGCCGATCGCGGCCGAAAGCCTTGGGCGTGATCTTCACGCCGGGCGCCCCCTGGCGCCGTTTGTATTCGCTGCGATCCACCAGCCGCATCACTCGCCGGACCGTGGCCTCGTCATAGCCGGCGGCCAAGATGTCTTTCAACCCTTCCTGCCGCTCGACGTAGCGCTCGAGGATGGGATCCAGCAGGTCGTAGGGCGGCAGCGAATCCGAATCGAGCTGGCCCGGCTTCAGTTCCGCCGAGGGCGGCCGCAGGATCGTCGCAACCGGAATGACTTCGCCCCGTTGGTTCCGCCAGCGGGCCAGGGCATAGACCAGCGTCTTGGGCACGTCCTTGATCAGCGCGAAGCCGCCGGCCATGTCGCCGTAGAGCGTGGCGTAACCGGTGGCCATCTCGCTTTTGTTGCCCGTCGTGACCACCATGTGGCCGAAGCGGTTGGACAACGCCATGACGACCAGGCCGCGGATGCGGGCCTGCAGGTTTTCCTCCATCAGCGTGCCCGGCAGGGGTTGTGTCCAGTCCACCTCCAAGCAGGCCTCGCCCAGCATGCCCCCGAGCGCGGCCACGGCCGGCGCGATCGGAATCCGCAGGCAGGGTATCTCCAGCCGCCGGGCCAGTTCCAGCGCATCCGCCAAGGTCTCCGGCGACGTGATGGCGGACGGCAAGGTCGCGCCGAATACCCGCTGCTTGCCCAGCGCGTCCGTCGCAATGGTCGCCACCAGCGCCGAATCGATCCCGCCCGACAACGCCACGATCACGCCGGGAAAACTGTTCTTGTCCACATAGTCCTTCAGGCCGAGTTGCAAAGCTTCGTAGACTTCCTCGACCGGGCCCGGCAGCTCGGCCACGCGGTCTGCTATCGGTTCCCACCGTCCGTTCCGGGATACCAGATCGACCTCCAACGCGCCCTCGCGGAACAACTCCGTCCGCGCCGTGACGCGGCCGTTCGCGGCGACCGCCAGGCCGCCGCCATCGAAGACCAGTTCGTCCTGCCCGCCGACAAGGTTGGTGTAGAGCATCGGAACGCCCAGCACGGCCGTCGCTTGCCGCGCCATTTCCTCGCGGTCGTTTTCGCGGCCCCGGCAATACGGCGAGGCCGACAGGTTCACCAGGACGTCGCACGCGTCCCTCAGGCCGCGGAAGGATTCGCCCGCCGGCCACCAGGAATCCTCGCAGACATGGACGGCCAGACGGAGCCCCCGAAAATCAAACGCCAGCGGAGCCGTGCCCGGCGCGAAGATCCGCCGTTCGTCGAACACGCCGTAGTTCGGCAAAATCATTTTATGGGCTACCGCCGCGCGCTTTCCGCCGTGGTACAGCATGGCCGCATTGTGCAGTTGGCCATTGGCGCGCAGCGGTGCACCCACCATGGCCAGCAGGTCGTGCGGCAACGCCCCGGCCAGTTTTTCGGCTTCCGCTTCCACCGCATCCATGAACCCCGGGCGCAGGACCAGGTCGTCGGGCGGATAGCCGCACAGCGTCAATTCAGGGAACACCGCAACTTCCGCCCCGGCGGCCGCCGCCTCCCGCGCCAGGCGCGCGATTTTCGCCGCGTTGGCCGACAACGCCCCCACGGTGGAATTCATTTGAATCAACGCGAATTTCATGCCCGCTGCGCTCCCGTCTTCTCCAGGAATACCGCTGGCCATTCGGCCAACCGGTTCCGCGCGTAGTCGAACGCCACCATGCCGGTCTTGGCCAGCGCCACGACCGCGCCGTCACCAACGCGCATCACGCGGTACATCAGGTCGAATGTCCGGCGTTCCACGTCCTTCAGGCCCATTTCCACGGTCAAGCGATCGCCGCGGACCGCCACGGCCTTGAACTGGACCACGGCGTCGCCCATGAGCATTCCCACGCCACCGACGTTTTCCTCGGAGAAACCCTGCTGCGCCAAAAAGCGCAGGCGAGC
>JAKLIL010000397.1 GCA_022709625.1 Verrucomicrobiota bacterium | reverse complement strand
AGGTCGCTGAAATTCGCCTCCGTCAGCGCCAGGCCCGCAAACACGCCGGGCCGGGTCGTCCACGCGCCGATATCCGCCAGATCCAGCGGCTGGTTGGCGCCGACGAACACCGTCGTGTTGCGCGGGCCCAGCGCGGGCACCGCGGAAATCGCCCCCCGCCAGGGAAACACGGTGGCGAAGGTCTGGGCGATGGCGTTCATGAAGGCGCCCACGTCGTAGGCGTCGATGAGGTTCATGACGTACAGCCCCTCGGGCTTGAGCAGTTCGCGCACCTGTTCCATGAACTCCTTCGTGGCCAACTGGTAGGGCACCGAATAATCGCTGACCGAATCGCAGACGACGACGTCGAACGGCGGCACGCTGCCCGGCGCGGCGCGGTTGCGCCGCACGGCGTCGGCCACGTAGTTGCGCGCGTCCATGTGGTGGATTTCGATCGGCGCGTCGGCCGGCAAACCGAACGCGGCCTGCGCGGCGCGCGTCACGCCGGGATCGATCTCGACCACGACGAGCTCGCTGCCGGGCCGCGCGCGGTATAGGAAATTCGGAAAGACGTAGCCGCCGCCGCCCAGCAGGAGCAGGCGGACGGGCCGGTCGTTCTTGCCGAGCCGGAGGTTCACCAGCGCGTCGTAGATGCGCATGTAGGGATATTTCAGGTCGCCGAGATCGGCCAAGTCCGCCTCGCTGTGCCGCAATTTGTCCTGATAGAACGCCCGGTGCCGGGGATTGCCCTCTTCGGCCGTCACCGTAAGGATCTGGTACTGGGTCTCGGCGAAATACACGGCGTTGGGTTCGATCGCGCGATCGCGCAGCTGGAGGGCGGTGGCCACGGCCGCAACGCCCGTGCCCGGCAGCACGGCCAGCAGAAAGGCGCCTAGAAAGACCGCCAGGCCGGCGGCGGCGCCGGCGGCCGCCCCGCGGCGCGGCGGACGGGCGGCCAAGGCGTAGAGGAAACCGAGCACGGCCAGCAGCAGCGCCATGCAGGCGACGATCCGCACGCTGCCCAGCCACGCCGTGAGGTAGAAACCCGTGAGGAATGTGCCGGCGATGCTGCCCACGGCGTTCCAGGCATAGAGCGTGCCGATGGCCCGGCCGGTCTGCGCCGCGCGCTCGATGGCCAGCTTGGCCACCATGGGACTGATGGTGCCCAATACCGTTGCCGGCAACAGAAACGCCCACGCCATGTGCAGCAGGATGCGGACCGGCCACGACCGGCCCATCAGCCACGTCGAGGCGCCGGCCCAGGCGTTGAGCCACAGGATGGCCAGGCAGGCCGCGGCCCCCGCGAAAAACATCGCGGCAATGCGGCGCGGCAGGTCCTTGGCCGCATCGGCCATCCGGCCGCCGAGATAGTTGCCCAAGCTCATGCCGGCGAGAATGACGCCCAGCACGCCGGTCCAGGTATACAGGGACGACCCCAGATAGCGGGCGATCAGGCGGCTGGCCACCAGTTCCACGGTCATGATGCCCGCGCCCGTCAGAAACACGGTGGCATTCAGCCAAAACGTGCGTTGCGATGTGCTCATGCCCGAAACGCTAGCAGGCCGCGGACCGGAAGGCGACCCCGAACTCGGCCCGCGCCCGGGCCGGACGCCGCGCTAATAGGTGTAGCCAATGAAGAAATTGAACCGGCCGTTGTCGTCGTTGTAGTCGTCGGTGCGGATCGTCCAGGCGTAATCGAGCTGGATCGGGAACATGGGAAAGTCGAAGCGGACGCCGACGCCGTAGCCGTCGCAGAGTTCGCCGTCGCCCACGATCTTCTCGCCCGGATCCTCGTTGTAGAGATCCCGCCACACGACGCCCACGTCGTAGAAGAGGGCTAAGCGCACCATGTCCACGATCGGGATGGTGTATTCCACCGTGCCGCAGGCGCCCGAACGGCCGCCGAGGGGTTCCTCGTCCTCGTCCTTGGGTCCGACCTGGCGGTACTTGAAGGCCCGCACGGTGCGCGTGCCGCCCATGAAAACGCGGTCGAAGAGCGGCACCTGGTCCGAATCGCCGTATTCGTTGACCAGCGAGGTCCAGCCGCGCAGGTTGAGCACGTGGCCGAACCACAGCGGCACGAACTGGGAGG
>JAKLIL010000396.1 GCA_022709625.1 Verrucomicrobiota bacterium | reverse complement strand
GGCTTGCGGCCGGCGCACAAGGCGGGCTTCGCGTTCGGCAGCTACGGCTGGGGCCGCGGCGGTCCCGAAGAGGTGGAGCAATACCTGCACGCGATGAAGGTGGAACTGCTGCGGCCCGTGCTGAAGCTCAACTACAAGCCCGCGCCGGCGGGACTGGCGGAATGCCGCGCGGCCGGCGCCCTGCTGGCGCGCCATGCGCTGAAGGTCTGTCCGGCTTGAGCGTGGACCGCGCGGTTGAATTTGCAGGTAGGGACGCCGCGCCGCGGCGTCCGATCCGTACGGCGCAGCGCGGGGAAGCAACGGCTGTCTGGAGCCGGGCCGCCCGCGTTCCGGGGCGGCTTGCCGGGTCGGTGCCGGCGGGCGCGGGAGCGGCGTGATGTCCAAGGTGCTGGGCGTGGATTACGGCGAACGCCGCACCGGCATCGCCATCAGCGACGCCGCGCGCGCGATCGCGTTCCCGCGCGAGACGCTCGATTGCCCGCGCCTGGAACAGGCGGCGGCGGCCGTGGCGCGTTTTGCCGCCGCCGAAGGCGTCGCCGAAATCGTCGTGGGGTATCCGCTGAACATGAACGGATCGAAGGGGCCGCGCGCGGAGCGCACCGACGCGTTCCTGGCCGAACTGGCGGCGCGGACTGTCGTGCCGCTGCGGAAGTGGGACGAACGGCTGAGCACCAGGATTGCCGAGGCGGCGCTGCTCGAGGCGGGCACAAGCCGACGCAAGCGCCGCGGCGCGGTGGACAAGTTGGCGGCGCAGGTGATTTTGCAGGGCTATCTCGAGGCGACGGCCGGACGCCCGCCGGGCGACGAATCCGCGTCGCCGGAAGAAGGGCCATGAGCCCGATCCCCGCCACGGGGCAAACGCCCCGGACGCGGCCGCCCCGCGGCGGCCGGCGCTACCGGATGGTAATCGCCTACGACGGCACGGATTTCCACGGTTGGCAGGCGCAGCCGGGCAAGCCCACGGTACAGGGGGCCTTGGAAAAGGCGCTGCATCGCCTGACGGGCGAGACGGTGCGCGTCCATTCCTGCGGACGCACGGATACGGGCGTGCATGCGCGGGCGCAAACGGCGCATTTCGATCTGCCCCGGCCGTGGGAAGCGTGGAAGCTGCAGAAGGGCTTGAACGCCATCCTGCCCGAGGCCGTGCGGGTGACCGCGCTGCGCCGCGCCCGGCCCGATTTCCACGCCCGCTACGACGCCAAGGGCAAGGAGTACCGCTATTCCGTTTGGAACGCGCCGGTAATGTCCCCGCTGCACCGCGGGCAGGCGGTCCACGTCCGCGCGCCCCTGGATCTGGACGCGATGCGCCGGGCGGCGGCCCTGCTCGTGGGCACGCGCGATTTCGCGGCGTTTTCCGCGAACCCGCACCGGGAAATCGGCGGGACCGTGCGCACGCTCTGGCGGCTGTCGGTGCGGAAGTCCGGGCCGCTGGTGACCCTGGCGGCGGTGGGGGACGGCTTCCTCTACAAGATGGTTCGCAGCCTGGCCGGCCACTTGCTGCGCGTGGGCGCCGGCAAGGTTCCGGCGGAGGAAACCCCGGCCATTCTGGCGGGCCGGCTGCGGACCGCCCGCGTCGAAACCGCGCCCGCCCGCGGCCTGTGCCTGTGGAAAACGCACTATGGCGCCATGCGGGGGCTTCCCAAGCCGGAGCCGACGTGGTAGTTTGGAAACGATTCGAAATGGGCGCAGCAGCGTAACGCAAGGAATCCGGAAATGGCCGATATCAACTTCAATTGCCCCCACTGCGGGCAGAACCTCAACGGGCCCGAAGAAATGGCGGGCGAAACCGTCGATTGTCCCGTCTGCCACAAGCCGTTCCAGATTCCCGGCGGCATCATCGAAGTGCCCAAAGGCAAATTGACGCCGCCGACCCGCCCCGCGGGTCCCGCCGAAGCCGCCCGGCCTTCCCGCGACGACGACAAAGGTAAAACCGTGCGCATCGAGTTGCCGCCCGAGTTCCTGGCGGAGCCCGACAAGCATGTCTTCAAGATCAAGCGGATCCAGCACTAGCATGCGCCGCCGGACGACGGTGGGGGAGGTGGATGCCGACGTCCTCGCCTACACGGCGGGCCA
>JAKLIL010000395.1 GCA_022709625.1 Verrucomicrobiota bacterium | reverse complement strand
ACCAACACCTAGTCGAAAATTATGCCGGCAAGTTCGAGTTCAACGAGGTCCTCGCCCGCCAACTGCGCATCGCCAAGACCTTGATGGACCACAAAAAAGGCCGCTTTCTTTTCTTTCCCGGCTACAGCGCGCCCGAACAGGCCATTCCGCTGTTCGAGAAAATCGTCGCCAGCGCGCCGGAAGGCCACGGCGCGGCCGAGGCTTCGTACCTGACCGGCGCGGCCCACGAACGCGTCTTCGAGTACGACAAGGCCATCGAAGCCTATTTTTCCGTCGCCAACCGGTTTCCCGACAGTGAATTCGCCCCCAAGGCGGCCTTTGCCCAGGCCCGCTGCCACGTCAAGGTGTCGGACGACGCTCCCAACGACAACCGTGCGCTGGAAACCGCCCGCGCGGCCTGCCTGCTGTATCTCCAGCGCCATCCGGAGGCGGCGGACCGCGCCGGCGTCGAAGCCGATCTGGCCCGGCTGCGCGCCCGCCAAGCCGCCAACGCCTTCGAGTTGGCCCGCTACTACGACCGCATCCTGCGCAAGCCCGAGGCCGCGCTGATCGAATACCGCAATTTCGTCGCCCTTTTTCCCGAGGACGAACGCACGCCGACCGCCAACCGTCGCATCGCGGAACTGAACCCCGCCAAGGAGAATTAGGAATGAACCGGACCCTCGCCTTGTCCCTCGCCGCCGGCTTGGCGCTGCCGCTGCTGTGCGGATGCGCCGGCTACCGCCTCGGCTCCATGCTGCCGAGCGACATCCACACCGTCTACATGCCGACGTGCGTGAACAAAACCACCGAGCCGCTGATCGAACAGGACGTCACCCGCGCCATCCTTTCCCGAATCCAGATGGACGGCTCCCTGCGCATCGCGCCCGAAGAATCGGCGGACACGATCCTGGATGTGACGCTGACCCGGTTCTGGCTGGATCCGGTCAGCTACAAGAGCGGCGACAGTTCCACCGCCAACCAGTATCGCATGAGCCTGCGGGCTTCGTACGTGCTCCGCCGCCGCGCCGACAAGTCCGTGGTGGCCCAGTCCGCCGGCGTCACCGGCTGGTACGATTTCGACTTCGCGGGCGACATGACCTCGTCCAAAAACATCGCTCTCAAGCCGGCGGCGGAAGATTTGGGCCGGCGCATCGTAAACGGCATCGTCCAGGCCTGGTAGGAGTTGCCCGCCGTGTTGGCCAAGCGCATCATCCCCTGCCTCGACATCGACGCCGGCCGCGTCGTCAAAGGCGTCCGGTTCGTTGCCTTGCGGGATGCCGGCGATCCCGTCGCCGTCGCGCAGGCCTACGAGGCGCAAGGCGCCGACGAACTCGTCTTTCTCGACATCACCGCCTCCAGCGACGGGCGCGACACCTTGGTCGAGGTGGTCCGCGCCGTGGCGCGGCAGGTCTTCATGCCCCTGACGGTGGGCGGCGGGATCCGCACGCCGGCCGACGTGCGCCGCATGCTGCAGGCCGGCGCCGACAAAGTGGCGATCAACACGGCGGCCCTGCTGGGGCCGGATCTGATCGACGACGCCGCGCGGCAATTTGGCTCCCAATGCACGGTGCTGGCCATCGATGCCCGCCGGAACAGCCACGGCCGGACCGGCTGGACCGTGTATTCCCACGGCGGTCGCCAACCTACGGCGTGGGACGCCGTGGCCTGGGCCCGCGAAGGCGTCCGGCGCGGCGCGGGCGAAATCCTCCTGACCAGCATGGATCGCGACGGCACCAAGGACGGCTACGACCTCGAATTGACCCGCGCGATTGCCGATGCGGTCTCCGTTCCGGTGATCGCCTCCGGCGGAGTCGGCACGCTCGAACATCTGCGCGCCGGCCTCGTCGAAGGCCGGGCCGACGCCGTGCTGGCCGCCTCGATCTTCCACTTCGGCGAATTCACCGTGCCCGAGGCCAAGCGCTATCTCGCCGCGCGCGGCATCGAAATCCGCCCCGCCTTCACGGCCTCCGGCCCCGGTTCCGCAACCAGGATGCCCGCATGAACGCACGCGAAGAAGGACCCGAACTCGCCCTCGATTTCCACAAGCTGGAAAAAGCCGTTGCCGCCTGCCCCGGCATCCTCCCCGTGGCCGTC
>JAKLIL010000394.1 GCA_022709625.1 Verrucomicrobiota bacterium | reverse complement strand
ATCGTATCGCCCTCCGTTCCCGAGGGCCCGGCCTCCGCGCGGGAGATTCCCGTTCCGGCCCCCGCCAACCTCAAGCTCATTCCGCTGCCGGGCCAAGGACAACTTTCCGAATTCGAAGGCGAACTGCGGGCCGCGCCGCTGATCAACGAAGCCCCCACCCGCTACCGCGTCGTGCGCTGGACCGACAACCGCTGGCAGATCCTCTGCCACGTCTACGGCGAGGCCGCCAAATTCCGCAGCCTGCAGGACAAGCGCGTGGCCGTCAAAGGCCGCGTGTACTGGATCCAAGGCGCCGCCGCGCCGGTTCTCGTCCCCGACCAGGTGCGCGAACTGTCCGCCGCCGAATAGCGCCGCCGAATAGAGCCGCCGGCGGAGCGGCGGAGCGCGCCGCGCGTCCGCGGCAACAAGGGATTGCCTTCCCTCTGCCGTTGCGGTAGAAAGGAAACCCATGAACCAGGAATTCGCAGGGTATTCCATCACCCGGTCGATCTCCGGCGGCGGCATGACCAAGCTCTACGTGGCCATCGACGCCCAGCAGACGCGTTTCGTCATCCGCGTGCTGGATGCCGTTTCGGCCCGCGACCGCCAAAGCCGCGCCCGCTTCTTCCGGGGCGGCGAGGTCATCGCGCGCCTGAATTCCCCGCAGCCGCACCCCAACATCGTCCCCTTCGTCAAAGCCGGCTACGAGGGCAAGACGCCCTACATGGTGCTGGAATACGTCGAATCGCGGACCCTGCGCGACCTGATCCTCTACCGCGATCCGCTGCTGACCGACAACGTCATGGTCTTCATCCGCCAGCTCGCCGGCGTGATCCAGTACGTCCACGCCCGCGGCTACCTCCATCTGGACGTCAAGCCGGAAAACATCCTGATCCGGCCCGACGGCCGCCTGGTGCTGATCGATTTCGACCTGGCCATTCCCCGCAAGCGCTTTTTCAAGAAACTGGCGAACGTGTCGGGCACCACCGCCTACGTGCCGCCCGAAACCCTCCTCAACCGCACCGCCGACGACCGCGCCGACATCTACGCGTTCGGCATCTGCTGCTACGAAATGCTCACCTTCCACAAACCCTACGAAGGCGAAAAAATCGATCTGGTCCGCGCGGCCCAAATCGATCCCAAGGTCCCCCCCACCCCCATCCGCCAGCACAACCCCGGCATCCCCGCCGGACTGGCCAATCTCGTCATGAAATGCATCGCCAAGAAACCGGAAGACCGCTATCCGGACATGACCCTCGTATTGCGCGACCTCAACCACCTGATCTGACCTCCTTCCCATTCGGCGCTCCATGGATCCCAACGCAACTCCCGACATATATCTCATGAAGCGCGAGAAATCCCGCGCGGGCTGCATGACGGTCCTGATCGCCGCCGTGGCGGTGCTGGCCGTCGCCGGCGCCTTCCTGCTGGTGCGCTGGATCGACAACCGCCGGAGCGAACCGGCCGCGCCCATCGAATTTCCCGCCGGGCCCATCCAAGCCGAAATCCCCCCGATCCCGATTCCCGACGCGGTCGTTCCGCCTCTCGAGCCCGAACCGGCTCCCGCCGTTGAGGAAGCTCCCGCTGCCGCTCCGGAAGCGGCCGAATCCGCGCCGGCGCCGACGACCGAACCAGCGCCAAGCACGCCGCCCCCGGCGCCCGCCGCCCCCGCTTCCGCCGATGCCGCCCCGCTTCTGGACCAAGCCCGCCGCCGCCTGCAAGCCGGCGACTACCAGGCCGCGCGCCAAGCCGCCCTCGAGGCGCTCGCCGCCGCCCCCGGCAAAGCCGAGATCGAAACCTTCCTCAACGAGCTCGCCATGCCGCTGCTGGCTTCGCAGCGTCCCATGTCCGAAAAAGTCGAGCATGTCGTCCAATCCGGCGATTATCTCGGCAAACTTGCCGCCACCTACAACACCCCGGTCGCGCTGATCGCCAAGGCCAACAACGTCCAGGGCGCCAACATCCGCGTCGGCGAAACCCTCCGCCTGCTCGACGGCAACGCCCACGTGTTCGCGTTGGCCGTGAGCAAGAGCCGCAACGACCTGCTGGTCACGCTGGACGGCAAGTTCTTCAAGCGCTACCGCGTGGGCACCGGCGAAAAC
>JAKLIL010000393.1 GCA_022709625.1 Verrucomicrobiota bacterium | reverse complement strand
GACCGGGATATCACCTACCGGGGCAAGGCGCTCGTGGTCCGCAGCCTCCATGGACCGGATCATACCATCGTGGACTGCGGCAAGGAAGGCCGCGGGTTTGCGTTCAACAGCGCCGAGCCGCCCGAAGCCGTCCTTTCGGGATTCACCATACGGAACGGCCAGGCCGTCAATGGCGGCGGCATTTTCTGCTCGGCCCGTCCGACCATCGAGAACTGTGTGATTATCAGCAATCAAGTCCTGACAGTGTCGGGCGCTCCGTATCATCGATCGGGGGCGGGGATTTACATCGAGGGAGCCGGCGCCAATCCCGCCATCCGGAACTGCCGGATTCTCAACAACGATGCGGATCGGATCGCGCCCGTGCCCGGAGTCACGGCCAACGGGGGCGGAATCGCGGTGATGTCCGGCGCTGAGGCCTGGATCGAATCGTGCGAAGTGGCCGGCAACCGGGTCATGTACGGCGGCGGGGGGATCTATATCGAAGGCCCTGGCGTCACGGTGGTCAATTGCGTCATTCAGGGCAATGAAAGCGCCTACTGGGGGGGCGGGGTGCACTGCCAGAACGATTCGACAACCGACGCGTCCCGTCTGCTCAGCTGTTTGATCCGGAATAATACTTCGTTGGACGTTGGCGGTGGAATCGCCACGTATTCGGGACTGGTGGCCGAAAACTGCACGCTGTATGGCAACTACGGCTGGCGGGGTGGCGGCATTTGGGCCTGGCCCGGAACACAGCCTCGGTTTTTGAACAGTGTTGTTTGGAGCAACAAGGCAGGCTGGGCCGGGCCTCAATTCAATGGAGGCAGCAACTCCGTGGTGTTGTCTTATTGTTGCATCGAGTCCGAGGCGCCTTGGCCGGGATCCGGCAACATCAACCTCCCGCCGCTGTTCGCCGATGAAGCCGCAGGTGATTTCCGGCTGCAACCCGCTTCACCGTGTCGGGATGCAGGGGCCAATGCCTTCGTCAGCGGCACAACGGACCTGGACGGAAGTCCGCGTGTCGTCAATGGATTGGTGGACATGGGGGCCTATGAACTTCAGGAACCGCTGGCCTACAAGCAAGCCAGTTCCCCATCTTCCCGAACGATCTCTTTTCAGTCGTCGCCGGATCGCCTGTATACCTTGCAGTGGTGCGAGGATCTAGTGGCGGGCCTTTGGCAAAGCGTACCTGGCCAAACCCGGATTCCGGGTTCGGGAGGCTTGGACGCTCTCTCCGATCCGAAGCCTCAAGACGCCAGTTTCTACCGGATTGTGGTGGAAGAGCCCTGACGCTCCCGGGCCGGCCGCCGGATCGCGGCGGCTTTATTGCGCGTTGGCCGACGAAATGTCCGCGTTGGCGCCGGTGCCGCCGGGTTCGCCGTCGGCGCCGTAGGAGAAGATTTCGAAATTTTCGTTCTGGCGGCCCGGAATGATGTACAGGTAGGGGCGTTTCCAGGGGTCGAGGGGGATGGTGCGCCCATCGAGGTAGCCGCTTTCGGGATAATTCTCGGGGATGGGCTCCCGGGTCGGCTTGCGGACGAGGGCGTCCAATCCCTGCTCTTGGGTGGGATAGCGACCGTGGGCCATTCGATAGGTGGTGGCGGCCGTGGAGAGCACTTGGATTTGCGCTTTGGCGGCGGCCTGGGCGCCTAGGCCCATCTGCGGGGCGATGTTCAACAGTACCACCCCTGCCAGCAGCGAGATGATCGCGATCACAACCAGGATTTCCACCAGGGTAAAGCCGGCGCGCGGCGCGCGGGGTTCGCGGATCAATGGTTCACGGTTCACGGTTGGAAAATCGCGGCTGTTCATTCGATACTCCTAGACTCCTGCCTAAAAAAGCGTTGGCTGATCGTCGCCGTTGCCGGGGGATTCCGGAACGCGAGCATCCAGCTTTTTGATGAGGGCGTCAAGTTTGGCCAGGTAGTAGGCCACGTTTTCGTCGCGGCGGGCGGGTTCGAAGGCGGCGGCCAGTTTGGCGTTGGCGTGGACGGGGACGTTCTTTTTCGCGCCGGTGACGTAGTACGACACGGCGTCGCCGGCTTGGTAGACGCGGCCGGAATTGATGGCGACCTCGTAGGCCGGCTGGCGCGCCTTGCCGCCGG
>JAKLIL010000392.1 GCA_022709625.1 Verrucomicrobiota bacterium | reverse complement strand
ATCACCCATTTCGAGGCGCTGGCCGGCATTTTCGGCGCCATCCGCACCGATTTGGCCACTCTCGAAAACCTCGTGGACCGCATGGGACTCGACCCGTGGCTGCGGGATTCGGTGCAGCGGCTCCGCGCCGCCGGCTGGGAAATCGTCGTCGCCTCCGCCGGGTGCGACTGGTACATCCGCCGCCTGCTGGACAAGGCCGGCATCCAGCTCGAAGTCCACGCCAATCCGGGCATGTTTTCCCCCGCCACGGGCCTTGCGCTCGCTTTGCCCGTCGCTTCGCCCTATTTCCGGCGCGAAACCGGCATCGACAAGTCCGCCATCGTCCGCACCGCCCTGGCGCGCGACCCCGAGGCGGTCTTCGCGGGCGACGGCCGGCCCGATCTGGCGCCCGCCACGCTCGTGAGACCCGACCGCCGCTTTGCCACCGGCTGGCTGGAACGCCATTTGAAGAAAACCGGCGAACCTTATCGTCCGTTCGCATCCTGGTCGCAGATCGCCGCCGCCCTGCTGGAGGAAACGCCATGCTGAACCGCACCCAGATTTCCATTCCCACCCTGGTCCGCGTGAAGCCCGGCGCCGTCGGGCGGGTGGGCATCTACGCGCGCCGCAACGGGTTTTCGGAAATCGTCGTCCTGCACAGCGCCGATCTCCAGATGGACCTGATGCGGCAACTGTGCGACGGCTTGAAGGCGGAGAACGTCTCCGTCCTGCAACGCTGGCCGATCCGGGAGGCTTCCTTCGAACAGGCCCGCGCGCTGTTCCCGCAGTTGCCGGCGAAGACGCGGGCCATCGTCGGGTTTGGCGGCGGCAAAGCCTTGGACGTCGCCAAATACGTCGCCTTCCTCACCCGCCTCCCGTACCTCGCCGTCCCGACCTCCCTTTCCAACGACGGCTTCTGCAGCCCGCAATCGAGCCTGACGCTCGAGGGCAAGCGCAAATCCCTGCCATCCGCGATGCCGTTCGGCGTGGCCCTCGACACGGAAGTCTGTGTGGCCGCACCCGAGATCCTGTGGCTGGCGGGCGTGGGCGACCTCGTCGCCAAACTGACCGCCGTCGCGGATTGGAAACTTGCCTTCAACGCCGTGGGCACCCCCGTGGACGATTTCGCGGCCTTGCTGTCGGACGCAACGGTATTCCAGTTCATCGCCCGGCCGCAGCGCGATCTCGAGGGCGTGCGGCTGCTGGGCACTTCGCTCATGCTCAACGGAATCGCCATGGAAGTCTGCGGTTCCTCGCGGCCGGCCAGCGGCAGCGAACACCTGATTTCGCACGCGCTGGATTCCCTCGGCGGCAAGCCGCACATGCACGGCCTGCAGGTCGGCGTGGCCACCTATCTCGTTAGCCTGCTCCAGCAGCGAAATGCGGAACTCATCGCGGATCTGTTCGCAAAAACCGGTTTTTGGCGGGCCGTCGAACAGGACCCGTTCCGACTGGCCGACTGGGAGGAAGCGCTGCGCCGCGCCCCGTCCATCAAACAGGATTTCTACACCGTTCTGGCCTCCCGCGATTGCCTGCCCGAGGCCATGGAACATCTCCGCCGCGACCCCTATCTGCGCATGTGCGTAGTGGCTTGACCGTCCCGCCCACGCCCTGCGGCGACAGGCTCGGGAACAGCGCACGGCTGCTAGGTTCCTTTCCCGGAACTTCTTGCGTAACTTGCTGTTTTTCAGAGGATTAGGTGGCTGTTCACTTGACAGCCCCCATTGGCCATTCTAGTCTCATGCTAGCAATAAACGGAGGCTAGCCATGACTGCGTGGGAATCCGTGCGGATTGCCGACATGCTCAAGAAGCACCTCTTGGAAACATTCGGCGCGGTCTGGACTCTGGCCTTTAGGGAAAGGACCCCGCCATGAAAACACCCCTGAAAAGCACGCTGGCCGCCGTTGCAGGTGCTTGGTTGGCCCTAGGCTCTGCGGGATCCGCCGCCACGGTTCTCAGCCGCGCCCCCGAAACCGCCGTTTATTTCGGCCAAGCCTACGCCGCGCTCGAACTCGAGAACCCGCTGGCGCCAAACCAAACCCTGCTGGGCTACGCCGTGGCGGAATGGCGCGACGCGGGATATGCCGGCGACACCGCACCCGGATATCAGGACTGGAG
>JAKLIL010000391.1 GCA_022709625.1 Verrucomicrobiota bacterium | reverse complement strand
GTTGTTCAAGGCCGTTGCTCGAAGACCGTGGGCGCGTCCGGAGTGCGCTCCTCCCCCGCGAGCCACTGCTTGACCGGCGGCACGAGATGGCGAACCGAATCGCGGAAGGTCAGCAGCAGGAAGAGGCCGATGAACAATACCGCAAAGACATTGGCGAGCGCGTTGACGAGGCGGGGCGGCGCCGGCCGGCGGAAGACCATTTCCCACAGATTCATCAGGACATGGCCGCCGTCGAGGACCGGCAGCGGCAGCAAGTTGATGATCGCGAGGTTCACGTTCAGGAACCCCGTGAACCACACGGCCAGCATGAAACTGGATTTGAGCATGAGCCACAGCATCATCAGGATCAGGACGGGGCCGCCGACGGCTTCGGCGGCCGCGCCCGAGGTGGCGGGCGTGGCGAGCGCGCGCAGGAACGAGAAGATGGCGGCGGCATGGCCGCGGAGCTGCGCCCACGGCGTCGGATGCGACAGCACGTCGAAATCCAGATCGCCGATGGTGTTGAACTGGATGCCGATCAAATGGCGCCGGAGGCCTTCGTCGTAGCGGGATTCGACGGTGGCCGCCAGGGTTTCCGCGCCGCGGCGGAATTCGAGGCGCGTGGGCCGGCCGGCGGCCGCTTCGACCAACTGGCTGAGATGCGCCCGGCTGTAGACAGGTTGCCCGTCGAACCGCACCACCCGGTCGCCCGAGCGAAGCCCCGCGGCGGCGGCGCCGGAATTCGGATAGACCGAGGCGACCAGGCACGGATCCATGCCCTCGATCCCCGGCAGCAGCCGCATGCCCATAGCCCCTTTTTCGGTCGGGAGCGCCAGTTCGCGCTCCGCGCCGTCCGCGGGGCGGATGCGCAGCACGATGTGGCCGGCGGCGCCCAGCGCGGTCTTTTCCAGGATTTGCGTCCAGTTGCCCACCGACTGGCCGTCGACGGCGACGATTTCGTCGCCCGCCGCCAAGCCCAGCGCAAAGGCCGGACTGTTCGTGGCGACGTAGCCCACGACGCCGTTCTGTTCCTGCAGCGACGACGGCTTGCCGACGAGCCACACGACGGTGGCCAGCAGAAACGCGAATGCCACATTGCCTGCCGCGCCGGCGATGGACACCACGATTTTTTTCCACGGAGGCACGCGGGGGAGATTGCGGGATTCGGAGTTCGGGGTTCGGGGTTCGGGGTTTGGATTTGCGGACCCGCCTGAATCCTGAACCCTGTTTCCCGTCCCCTCCAAGAACGAATTGGGATCCATTTGCGGCAGGGCGACGAATCCGCCAAAGGGCAGCCAGCCGATCTGCCATTGGGTGGCGCCGAGCTTGCGTTTCCAGATCGCCTTGCCCATGCCGATGGAAAACACGTCGGCCACCATGCCGAGGGCGCGCGCGGCGATGAAATGGCCGAGTTCGTGGACGAAGATGCTCGCGCTGAAGAGCAGGAGCATCGCGAGGATATAGAGGACGGCCATCATGCGCGGGCCTTCCCGGAGGAAGAGGATATCCAAAACGGAATCTTCAATATCCGATATTCAATATCCGATATCCAATGTTCAAGGAAACAGCCCGGACGCCGGCGGCGCGGCGTCCCTACCTGAAGCTTGAAGATTGTGGTTTCCATTCCGGCCTCTGACCTCTGAACCCTGTGCGCTCAATTGACCAGCCTGAGGAAGAGGTACACCCCCGGGGCGGTGAAGAGGATGCTGTCGAGGACGTCGAGCAAGCCGCCCATGCCGGGGATCACGCCGCCGGAATCCTTGACGTTGGCGGCGCGCTTGAAGAGCGATTCGGTGAGGTCGCCCACGACGGCGCACACGGACAGGAGGGCGCCCAGCCCTAGGGCGCGCAGGGGCGTCAGGCCCAGGCCGTCCAGCGCATGGGGGGTGTGTTGCAGGCCCCAGACCAGCAGCGTGCCGGCCGCGGTGCCGACGACCACGCCGCCGCCAACGCCTTCCCACGACTTGCCGGGCGAGATGCGCGGAATAAGCTTGTGGCGGCCGCAGGCGCACCCGACCAGATAGGCACCGATGTCCGTGAACTTGGCGGCGAACACGGCATAGAGCAACAGCCAGCGCCCCGGCCAGTAAATGCTTTCCGCAAAAGCCGGCGGCCGCCCGAACAGCAGCAGCTTGGCCAGGAAATTCCA
>JAKLIL010000390.1 GCA_022709625.1 Verrucomicrobiota bacterium | reverse complement strand
CGGCGGCGAGGTCGAGCGTCTTGAATTCCGCGGCGTAGTCATAGGCGGCGCCCATCGGATTGCTCTTGGCCGTGTGCTGGTGCAGGATTTTCAGATTCACCTGGTTGGGCCACCAGTCGCGGTTCGTGGTGCCCTTGCCAACCATCTGTTCGCGGGTCCGGCCCGTGACCGGGCATTTGCTTTCGCTGCTCATGGGGGTTCTCCTATTTGTTTTTCTTCAATTCCGACCGGCACTTCCGGCACCGGCCCCGCAGTTCGATATGCACCGAGTCCACCGCGCCCAGCGCCCGGACCGCGGGCGGCGGCGCGAAAGAGTCCAGGGCGGCGCTGTAGAAATCGCTGATGCGCCCGCAGACGGTGCAGACGAAATGGTGATGCCGATCCATGTTCGCGTCGAACCGGGCGCGGTCCTGCATCGACGGCACCCGGGCGATCACGCCTTTCTCCTGCAGCATGTGCAGCGTGCGGTACACCGTGTCGAGGGAGATGGACGGCAGGCGGCGGCGGACGCGGGAAAAGACCGTTTCGGCATCCGGATGCTCCCCCGTGGCGGCCAGTTCGCGCAGGATTTCCATCCGCTGGCGCGTGGCCTTGACCCCCTGCCGGCGGCAGGCCGCGATGAAACCGGCCACCCGCTGTCCGACTTGTGCGCTCGTCATTTGCCCTGCTCTCATAATAGGAATAATTCCTATTTGCGAATTTACGCCGGAATCCGCCCTTGGCAAGCCCAATCCGCCAGGATTTTGGACATCCGCGCCCCCCCTGGCAACAAAAAGCCCCCGCGCGGATCCGCGCGGGGGCTTATGCGCCCGGTGCGCCTACCAGTTGGGGAAGATGCTCCGGATCAACGGCTCGACGTTCTTCAGCATCGGCGCAATCACCAGGGCGACCACGCTCATGAGCTTCATCAGAATGTTCAGCGAAGGCCCGGCGGTGTCCTTGAAGGGATCGCCGACGGTATCGCCGACCACGGCCGCCTTGTGCGCCGGGCTGCCCTTGCCGCCGTGCGCGCCGGCTTCGATGTGTTTCTTGGCGTTGTCCCAGGCGCCGCCCGCGTTGGCCATGAACAGCGCCATCATCACGCCGGACACCGTCACGCCCGCGAGCAGGCCGCCCAGCATCCGGGGCCCGAACACAAAGCCCACGACGACCGGCGTCAACACGCCGAGCAGCGCCGGAACCGTCATTTTCCGGATGGCGGCCGCCGTGGAAATATCCACGCACCGGGCGTAGTCGGCGCGCGCGCCTTCCTTGCCCTCGAGCAGGCCCGGGATGGTTTTGAACTGCCGGCGCACTTCCTCGACCATGGCGAACGCGGCCTGGCCCACGGCCGTCATCGCAAACGCCGAAAACAGGAACGGCATCATCGCGCCGACGAGCAGGCCCGCAGTCACGTTGGGATCCATCACGTCGATCTTGTCCAGGCCGACGGTCTGGCCGAACGCCGCGAACAGCGCAAGGGCGGTCAGGGCGGCGGACCCGATGGCGAAGCCCTTGCCGATGGCGGCGGTGGTGTTGCCGCAGGCATCGAGCTTGTCGGTGCGTTGGCGGACTTCCTTTTCGAGATGCGCCATTTCGGCCAGTCCGCCGGCGTTGTCGGCGATCGGCCCATAGGCGTCCACCGCCAACTGGATGCCGGTGGTCGCCAGCATGCCGAGGCCCGCAATGGCGATGCCGTACAGGCCCGCCGTCATGTAGGCGATGATCGTCGCCGCCGCCAACAGAATGGTGGCCAGCGCCGTGGACATCATGCCGTTGCCCAGGCCGGCGATGATGTTGGTCGCCGCGCCCGTCGTGGAGGCGTCCGCGATCTTGTTCGAAGGCCCCTTGCCCTCCGCCGTGTAGTACTCGGACAGGAAACCGATGGCGACGCCGGCGGCCAAGCCCGCGAGCGTGGCCCAGAAGATCCCGATGGACCGGTACTCCGTGCCCACCGCGAAGGTGGCCGGGGCCAGCTTTTCGATCACGAAATAGGAAGCGATGGCCGTGGCCGCCGCGGCGCTCAGCGATCCGGCGTTCAAGGCCTTCTGGGGGTTGCCCCCCTCGCGCGTCCGCACCATGAAGGTGCCCGCGATGGAGAACAGAATGCCCACGCCCGCGATGATCAGCGGCAGCAACACGAGGTTCAG
>JAKLIL010000039.1 GCA_022709625.1 Verrucomicrobiota bacterium | reverse complement strand
GCCCCGCGGGCCGGCTGCACCTTGACGCCGGCGCGGCGCTGGCCCTGCCGCTGGAGTTTCCGCTGCCGCCCGGCCAGCGCTGGCGGCTGACGGTAACGGGCGGCGGCCCGGGTTTTCCACGCCATGGGAAAAACGATTCCGGATTTTCCACGGTATGGAAAAAAGAATTTTCGGGCGCGGAACCGCCGTCGTTCCGCGCGGCGGACGGCCCCGCGGAGATCCGGAGCGTAAAGCTGGAAAAAGCCACGCGGCATTTTTTCGACAGCCAGCTGCTGGACTATGCGCGGCGCCTGGCGCGGCTGGATTTCGGCAGGAGCGAGAGCCTCAAGCAGCCGGTCGTCCGCCTGCTGGCGGCCGGCCTCGGCCCGAGCCTGGCGCTGACGGTGCCGATCCTGCTGGTGGAACTGGCCGCGAGCCTGACGCTGGCGCTGCTGTGCGCGTACGCGCGGGGTTCCTGGCTGGACCGCGGCCTCGTCGCGGTCTGCGTGGCGCTGATGAGCGTGAACTACCTCGTCTGGATCGTGGCCGGGCAGTTCCTGCTGGCCTACCGGCTCGGGTGGTTTCCGGTGTGGGGCTTCGAATCCTGGCGGAACCTCCTGCTGCCGGTCCTGATCGGCGTGGCGACGGGGCTCGGCGTGAACGTCCGCTTCTACCGGACGATCCTGCTGGAGGAAATGCACAAGGACTACGTGCGGACGGCGTTCGCCAAAGGTCTCGGCCGGGGGCGGGTGCTGTTCAAGCACGTGCTTAAGAACGCGCTGGGGCCCGTGATTGCCAATGTCGCGCTGGCGCTGCCGTTCCTCTATACGGGCAGCCTCCTGCTGGAAAGTTTCTTCGGGATTCCCGGACTGGGCTATCTCAGCCTGAACGCCATCCATTCGGCGGACGTGGACGTGGTGCGCGCCATCGTCTTGGTGGGTGCGCTGCTGTTCACCGCCGCGAACATCCTGGCCGACGTCGCGCTGGCCTGGGTGGACCCGAGGGTCAAGCTGTCGTGAACGCCGCGGCGGACAATGCGGTCGCGGCGGAACCGGGCGGCGTCTCGTTCGGGCGCGAGGCCTGGCGGCGCGTCTGGGGCAGCCGCGGGGCGCGGGCGTGCCTGCTCGTTCTGGCCGTGTTTTTTCTTGCGGCCCTCGGCGGCGAACTGGCCCACGCCTGGTACGCGTGGCGCGACGCCACGCCGCCGTGGCAGGCGCAGGATCTCGGCGCGCGCTACCTGCCGCCGGGCGCGGGGCATTGGCTGGGCACGGACGGCCTTGGGCGCGACGTGCTCCTGCGGCTGGTGCAGGGCGCGCGCATCGCGTTCCAGGTGGGCGTGGTGTCGTCGCTGATCGCGATTCCCATCGGCGTGCTCTTGGGCTGCCTCGGGGGCTACTTCGGCGGGAAGACGGACGACTTCGTGGTCTGGCTGTCGACCACGTTCGCGGCGATCCCGGGCCTGCTCTTCGTGCTGGCGATCGCCATGGTCGTGGGCAAGGGCCTGCTGGGGGTCTTTCTGGCCATCGGCCTGACGACCTGGGTGAGTACCTGTCGTCTGATTCGGGCGGAAACGCTGCGGCAGAAGGAACGCGGCTACGTGCGGGCGGCGCGCGCGCTGGGCTTCTCCCCCGGGCGGATCCTGTTCCGGCACGTGCTGCCGAACGTGATCCACGTGGCGCTGGTCTCGTTTACGCTGCGGTTTCCCGCCGCCATCGGCACGGAGGTTTTCCTGAGCTTCCTCGGCATCGGCGCGCAGGGGCAGCCAAGTTGGGGCACGATGGTGGCGTCGGCCCGGCTGCGGCTGTGGCAGGGCATGTGGTGGGAACTGGCCGCGGTGACCGCCGCGATCTTCGCCGTGGTGCTGGCGTTCAACCTGCTGGGCGACGCCCTCCGCGATGCGCTCGACCCCCGCCTGCGGACGGCCCCGGAATGATGGGCCAACGTTCTGTTTTTATAAAAACAGGAGGTATCGGACGGGAGGCGCAGCGCGATTCGCCGCGCCCTTGACAGTTTGCGCCGGGCGTGGTTTATTTTCCCGCGAAATGACGGCGATTTCCATCCAGGCCCTCCTGCTCGCGTTGCGCGGCGACACCCGTGCCACGGCGGGCAACGGGTGTTGCGCTGGATGATGCCCGGAACCGTCCTTTTTCCGGACTGCCCGCCCAAGACGAACCTGGGCGGGCTTTTTGTTGCCCGCCGCCGACAAAAACAAGCCAACAGGATACCCGAGACATGAAAAAACCGGATCACGTGATTATTTTCGATACGACGCTGCGCGACGGGGAGCAATGCCCCGGCGCCAGCATGGGCCTCCACGAGAAGCTGCAGGTGGCGCGGCAGCTCGAGAAACTGAACGTGGATATCATCGAAGCGGGGTTCCCGGCGGCGTCGCCGGGCGACTTCGAGGCCGTCAAGAAGGTCGCCGCGGAGATCAAGAAGTGCCGCATCGCGGGGCTGGCGCGCTGCATCAAGAGCGACATCGACGCCTGCGCCGCGGCGCTGAAGCCCGCGGGCGACCGCGCGCGCATCCACGTGTTCCTCGCGACGAGCGCCATCCACCGCCAGTTCAAGCTGAAGAAGGCCAAGGGCGAAATCGTCCGGCAGGCGGTCGAACACGTCAAATACGCCCGCAAGTTCTGCCGGGACGTGCAGTTCAGCCCCGAGGACGCCTCGCGCACGGAGCCGGAATTCCTGGCCGAGGTGGTTCGCGCGGTGATCGCCGCGGGCGCCACGACGGTGAACATCCCCGACACGGTCGGGTTCACCGTCCCGCAGGAGTTCCGTCAGCTGCTGACCTACCTGCACGCGCACGTGCCGGAACTGCAGGACGTGACGGTGCACGTGCACTGCCACAACGACCTCGGCCTGGCCGTGGCCAACTCGCTGGCGGCCGTCGAATGCGGCGCGCGCGGCGTGGAATGCACCATCAACGGCATCGGCGAGCGCGCGGGCAACTGCTCGCTCGAGGAAGTCGTGATGGCCCTCAAGGTCCGCGCCGATCACTACGGCATCCAAACGCGCGTGCGTACTCCCGAACTGTTCCCCGCCAGCAAGCTGGTGAGCCAACTCACCGGCATGATGGTGCAGCGCAACAAGGCCATCGTGGGCGCGAACGCGTTCGCGCACGAGGCCGGCATCCACCAGGACGGCATGCTCAAGCACCGCGAGACCTACGAAATCATGCGCCCCGAGGACGTCGGCGTGACGACGGGCAGCGACCTGGTGCTGGGCAAGCACAGCGGCCGCGCCGGCTTCGCCGCGCACCTGCGCCGCATGGGCATCCAGGTCAGCTCCGAGCAACTGCAGGGCATCTACGACGCCTTCATCGCGCTGGCGGACAAGAAGAAAGTCGTCTACGACGACGACATCGTCGAGCTGCTGCGCGAGTTCATCTCGGACATTCCGAAGGTCTACGCGATCAAGCGCCTGCAGGTCTCCGCCGGCAACCAGACGATCCCGACGGCCACCGTCCTGATCGAAAAGGGCGGCAAGACCACCCAGGATTCCGCGACGGGCTCCGGGCCGGTCGAGGCCGCGCTCAAGGCCATCGAACGCATCACCGGCATCAAGGGCGAACTGAAATCCTTCGCCATGCAGGCGGTCACCCACGGCGAGGACGCCTTGGGCGAGGCCTCGGTGCAGGTGAAGTTCGGCGACGACCTTGTCGCCGCCAAAGGTTCGGACATCGACATCGTGATGGCGTCGGCCAAGGCCTACGTCAATGCGCTGAACCGGCACCTGTTCATCGAAAAAGAAGGCGGCCGGTAGGCCGGTCCGCGGTTTTCGCGCGTGGCTCCCGGCGGTTTCGGCCGCCGGGAGTGTTTTGCCCCGCCGCCAGCGGCTCAACCGCCGCCGGCGGTTTTCGCCGCGACGACCAGCCGGGACGGGGTAGGCCGGCGGGGATAGGGAATAGCGGTGAATTCGATCCGAAACCCATGGGCGGCCAGCAGCCGGCGCATGCGGTGGCGGTCGAACACGTTGCGGTGGTACATGCCGTCGTTTTCCTGCGAGCCGACGATCATTTTGACCAGGTAGTCGATGCGGGCGGGCCGCGGCCGGAACCAATAGGTCCACGCGTAGCGGAGCCAGCGGCGGGCGATGGCCGTGAAGTCGGGAAAAGTTATGACCAAAAGGCCGTTCGGGGCCAGGACGCGGTACCATTCCCGCAAGGCCCGGTCCGTGGCTTCGAGCGAGAGGTGTTCGATCATGTGGTGGGTTTCCAGCAGGTCCACTTCGCCGTCAGCGAATATGTGCAGGTCGCAGGCATCGGCCTTGACGTCGGCCGCGGGATTGAACAAGTCGCAATTGACCAGTCCGGGGATGAGGTTGTGGCCGGCGCCGAGCTGGATGCCTTTCCTGGCGTTGCGGCGAATGTTCGTCAGCAGCGCATCGAGGTCGCGGGCGAGGGCGCGCGTGGGGCGGAGCCAGGTGCGGGGATAGGTTCTCATGGCGGGGGGCTTTCGGCCGGGACCGGGGGGG
Organism: Verrucomicrobiota bacterium; assembly: GCA_022709625.1. GTDB lineage: Bacteria > Verrucomicrobiota > Kiritimatiellia > CAIQIC01 > Lenti-01 > Lenti-01. Next base: position 6,384 of record JAKLIL010000039.1, on the reverse strand, counting down.
CTGCCGCCGGTCCGCGGCAAGGAGCGGGCAGGATGTTTCGTTCAAAGAGGATCCGGACCTCGGACACGCCGACCAACCTGCGCGGTTGGCCAAATTCGTTCTCGGCGGCGAACTCCGCGCCGAATTCATCCGCGAGATCGGCGGTCGCGTTGTCCGTAAAGCCCCCGACGTAGAAGCGGGCGCCCGTCCCGTCTTCCCATTCCTTCAGGTTGGCAAAATAGGCCGTGCCCCGGATCTGGGCGATTTCGTAGAAGGCGGACATGATGAACATGCTCGAACCGACCGACGAACCCATCTTTTCGTACGTCAATTTCAGGAGCGAGGTCTTGGGTCCGCGTTCCAGCTCGACGATCCGCATGCGGAAATTCGCGTTGCCGGCGGCGGCGGAGTCGATCTCGACCAGGCCGGCGGCATTCGTGGCCGCATCAGCGAGCCCCGCGGCAAGCCAGAGCCCCGCCACGCACAGGCGGCAGAGGAAACTTGGCGTTCTTCCAGCCCGATTCATGGCGCGGCCGCGGAGACGGATCAGCCCCCGGAGAACGGGGGCAGGAGGGTGACTTGGTCGCCGTCCCGGAGCGGGGCGTCCCACTCGACGAACTCGCCGTTGATGGCGGCCTTGACGATGTTGGTGGTGAGGGGAATCTTCCCGCCGGCCTGGATTTCGTGCAGGAGTTGGCGCGCGGTGGCGGCTTCGGTTTCGTAGGGCTCGGTTTGCGTGCCGCGCCGGGCGCCGACGAGGGCGAAGTAGCGGAGGACGATTTTTTTCTTCATCTTGTCGGCCAGGCCGAAAACCTGGACGGCGCGGGGCGCCGTCCCTACCTTGGGTCCGCTTGCTTCGCGGCGGCCTGCAGGCGCGCCTCGAAGTCGTCGAGTTCCTTGTGCAAGGCGGCGGGGATGGCGTCGCCGAACTTGTCGTAGTGGGCGCGGATGGCGGGCAGGTCCTTGAGCCAGGCCGCGGCATCCACGGAGAGCAGTTCGCGCATATCCTCGGCGGCCACGTCGAGACCCGCGACGTCGATGGCGCCGGGGGCGGGCAGAAGGCCGATGGGCGTTTCGGCGGCGGCGGCCGTGCCTTCGATGCGTTCGAAGATCCACTTGAGCACGCGCGAGTTTTCGCCGAAGCCGGGCCAGAGCCAGCGGCCGTCGGCGGACTTGCGGAACCAGTTGACGAAGAACACGCGGGGCATCTGCGCGTTGGGGGCGCGGCCGGGCATCGAGAGCCAGTGGGCGAAGTAGTCGCCCATATTGTAGCCGCAGAAGGGGAGCATCGCCATCGGGTCGTAGCGCAGGACGCCGACGCTGCCGGCGGCGGCGGCGGTGGTTTCGCTGGCCTGGATGGAGCCGAGGAACGTGCCGTACTGCCAGTTCGGGGCCTCGAAGCACAGCGGCACGGTGCCGGGGCGGCGGCCGCCGAACAGGATCGCCGCAATCGGCACGCCTGCGGGATCTTCCCAGGCCGGATCGATGACGGGGCACTGGCGGGCGGGCGCGGTGTAGCGCGCGTTGGGGTTGGCGGCCTTTTGCCCGCAGCCCGGCGTCCATTTCTCGCGCTTCCACGAAGTCAGTTCCGCGGGCGGTTCGTCGGTCAATTCCTCCCACCAGACGTCGTTGTCGGCGGTGAGGGCGCAGTTGGTATAGATGCAGTTGGCGCGGAGCGAGCGCATCGCGTTGGGGTTGGATTTCATCGACGTGCCGGGAGCGACGCCGAAGAAGCCGGCCTCGGGATTGATGGCGCGGAGTTGGCCGTTCTGGTCGAACTTCATCCAGCAGATGTCGTCGCCGACGCATTCGGCCTTCCAGCCGGGCAGGGTGGGCTGGAGCATCGCGAGATTGGTCTTGCCGCAGGCGCTCGGGAAGGCGGCGGCCACGTAGATCTTCTGGCCGGCCGGATTGGTGAGGCCGAGGATCAGCATATGCTCGGCCATCCAGCCCTGGCGGCGCGCCATCGTGGAGGCGATGCGCAGCGCGAAGCATTTCTTGCCCAGTAGCGCGTTGCCGCCGTAGCCGGAGCCGTAGGACCAGATCGAGGGATCTTCGGGGAAGTGGGAGATGTACTTGTTCTCGGCGTTGCAGGGCCAGGGCACGTCCTTCTGGCCGGGCGCCAGCGGCGCGCCGACGGAATGCAGGCATTCGACGAACTCGCCGTTGTCGCCGAGGGCTTCGAGGACGGCGTCGCCGATGCGCGTCATAATGCGCATATTGACCACGACGTAGATGGAATCGGTCAGCTCGACGCCGATGTGGGCGATGGGCGAGCCGATGGGCCCCATACTGAAGGGGATGACGTACATCGTGCGGCCGCGCATGCAGCCGTCGTAGAGCTTGCGCATCGTGGCCTTCAGCTCGACGGGATCGCGCCAGTTGTTGTTGGGGCCGGCTTCGCGGGGATCCGTGGTTGCCACGAACGTGCGGTCCTCGACGCGGGCGACGTCGGCCGGATCGGAAAAGACGAGGAACGAATTGGGCCGCTTGGCGGGATTCAGGCGGATGAACGTGCCGGCCGCCTCGGCCTGGGCGCACAGGCGGTCGTTCTCCTCCTGCGAGCCGTCGCACCAGTGGATGGCGTCGGGCTTGCACAGCGCGGCGACGTTCTTCACCCAATCCAGCAGCTTGCGGTTGTTCGTCATCATGGCGGTACCCTTTCGTTGGTTCCCGGCATCGGCACGGCCGTCGGGAAGAGGCCGCACGCTACCTGTTCCCGGCGGCCTCCGCAAGTGAAAAGGGCTCGGCTTGCTTTTAAGGCGGCGATTTGTTTTTCTCCCGTGCGCATGGGCAAGGAAGCAGGTGGCATGAGCGAGTCGGTCGGGCAGAACGAGTTGGAAAACCGCGTGGTGGAATTGCTGGGGCGGGAGCCGGTGCTTGCGGGCGAGTGGCTCGCCGTGCTGGCGGCCGGTCTGGCGGCCGGAATGCCGGCCGCCACGCGCGAATGGACCGCGCTGGCGCAGGAAGCGTTGGCCAAGGCCGGCGACGTCGAAGGCGGGGTGGATCTGCTGAAGTGGCGCGCCGAAAACGTGCCGCCCGAACAGATGACCGGCAAGGATTGGGTCAAGGCGGCCGATCTGGTCGCCGGCGCGAATCCGCATCTGCTGGCGCTGATTCACGAAGCGGGCTTTGGGCAGAAACTGGCAGCGCGGGAATGCGTGCGGCGCTTCCGCCTGCTCCAAAGCCTGAAGCCGGGGGCGCTTTGCCTGCACCGCACGTGGGGATTCGGGGTCGTGCAGAAGGTGGATTCGCTCTACAAAAAATTCGAAATCGATTTCCAGGGCCGGCCGCGGCACGGGTTGGCGATGAAGGTGGCTGCGGAAAGCCTCGAGGTGCTTGCCGCCGACCATCTGTTGGCCCGCTTGTACCGGGACCGCGAAACGGTGCAGCGGCAGGCCAAGGAAACGCCAGCGGACGTGGTCCGGGCGGCTTTGGCCAGCTTCGGGCCGCTGACCGTGGGCGCGTTGCAGGACAAGTTGGTGCAAGCCGGCCTGGTGCCGGAAGCCGATTGGAAGCGCTTCTGGGAGACGGCGCGCAAGGCGCTCAAGGCCGATCCGCTGGTGGCGGTGCCCGCCAAGCGCACCGATCCGCTGCGCCTGCTGGACCGGGCCGCCGGCTACGACGACCTTTGGTTTGACAAGTTGGCGAACGAACGCGACCTGAAATCCATTTTGGCGCGGGCGCGGGAGTTGGCGGACAGTCCAACGGGCCTGGCGGCGGTCCAGCCGGGCCAGAAACAGATTCTGGCCAACCGGGTGGCGTTCCTGCTGCGCGGGGCATCGAGCCGCCAGCCGGGCCTGAAACTGGCGGGTGCGCTGGTGGCCGCGCGCCTCGAATTGACGGCCGCCGAGTGCGATTGGCCGGCCGTCGTGCGCGAATCCCTGCGGGACGGCGCCATCGTACCGCTGCTGCACGATCTGCCCGCCCGGGACCTGAAACCCGCGCTGGAATTCCTCTGGGCGCAGGATCCGGCGGGCACGCGCGCGACCCTGCTGGCCCAGTTGCGGCATTTGCATTTCACCCCCCTCCAGGAAGCGCTGGACCTGTTGCTGCGCGCAGGCGCCGGGGAAGAATGCCGCCAGATGCTGGCCGAAGCCTGCGCCACGCATCTGGTCCGCGAAGAAGGCTTGCTGTGGATCCTGCGGAATCCCGCCTGGCGCGAGGCGTGGGATTTGCCGGAACCGGCGGTCCTCGCGCCGCTCGTGGTGGCGGAACTCGAGCAAGACTACATGGGCGATCGCCTCAAGACCCAGAAACTGCTGCACGAGGCGTTCGAGGACCCCGCCTTCCTTCGTGCCGTGTTCGACGGCATGACGCCGGGTCGGCAGAAGGATTTCTTCAAGCGCCTCAACGAATCGCCGGCTTGGCCGGGCCTGGACCGCCAAGTGCTCCAGGCCAAGATCCTGAAGCTCTATCCGCATCTGCACAGCGTGATCACGGGGGCGGCCGAGGACGCGCCCGTGGCCAGCTACGGCGCCGTCACCTCGCACCGGTCCTACCGCGAGCGGCAGGAGCAGCTTGAAAAGCTGATCCACGTCGACATTCCCGCCAACTCGAAGGAAATCGCGGTGGCGCGCAGTTACGGCGATCTGAGCGAGAATTTCGAATACAAGGCCGCCAAGGACATGCAGCGCGTGCTGCTGGCGCGCCGCGCGGATCTCGAAGCGATGATGTTCAAGGTGCGGCCGACGGACTTTTCCGAGGTGCCCAAGGGCGTGGCCGGCATCGGCTCCACCGCGACGCTGGCGTATCCCGACGGCCGCGTAGAGCACTACCATATCCTCGGCGAATGGGACCAGCAGCCGGAGAAACAGATCATCGCTTCCAGCACCCGCCTGGCCCAGGCGTTGGCCGGCAAGCGCCCCGGCGACAAGGTGCTGGTGCCGACGGAAGACGGCGCCGAAATCGAATGCGTTTTGCAGACGGTCGCGGAACTGCCGCCCGAGATCAAGGCCTGGGTAAAGTAGCATGAGCCTGAAAGCGTGCTGGAACCACTATCTGTCGCACGACGCCCCGCCGCTGGTGCAGTTCATCAAATACGGCGTGGCCGGTGGCATTGCGACCGTCACGCATGTCCTGGCGTTTTTTCTGGTGGGCTTCCTGCTGTTTCCGTGCGTGGGGCCGGAGGATCCCTTGGTCAAGCTGTTCGGCCTGGCCGCGCCGGTCGTGGCCGACGCGGTGCGCGCCCGCAACGCGGTAATTTCGAACGTGCTGGCGTTCTTCGTGTCCAACACGGTGTGCTACATCATCAACCGCCTGTTCGTGTTCCGGCCAGGCCGTCACCACGTCGTGATCGAGTTCGGCCTGTTTCTCGCCGTGTCGGCCATCAGCATGACGGTGGGCACGACGCTGATGGGGGTATTGATCCGGCAGTTCGGCATGCAGACCACCTACGCGTTCGGGGCGAACATGGTCAGTTCGCTCGCCATCAACTACGTGATGCGGAAGTATTTCGTCTTCAAGGGCTAGGCCTGTCCGGTCGCCATCCGCTCCATTTCCTGCCGGCAGCGGAACGCCCCGAAATTTTCATTATTTATTAATAATGGAATATTCTGACGAAAGCATCCGGCCAGAAATTATTTTGGAAACCTTGGAAATTCCTTGACCAGTAATCCCATGATTAATTAATAATGAAAACAATGAAAATGGAAACTTCCCCCAGCTTGAGTCCAACCCTGTGGCGCACGTGCCGGATCCTGTCGGGGCCGACGCGCCTGGCCTTGATCCGGCGGATCATCGGCAAGCCGGGACAGTGTGTTTCTGAATTGGCGAAGGCGGAGCGGCTCAGTTGGCCGCGCGCGAGCCAGGAGCTGCGCCGGCTTCAATCCCGGGGGCTGGTCCAGGTGGAGCGCACGGGCCGCTATGTTCGCTATTATCCGGAAGCGGATCCGTTGGTGTCGTCGGCGAAGCCGCTGCTGCGGGCGCTGCAGGAGATCTGTGCGCGCTTTCCGCCGGAAGAGGACGAGGGGATCGCGGCGATGGCGAAGGGACTCTCGCACGCCAAGCGCCTGGAGATCGTGCGCGTGTTGAGCCAGGATTCTTTTGGGTTTCCAGCATGGCGGGCCAGGACGCGCATGCCCACTGCGACCCTCTGGCGCCATTTGGGGATTCTGGAAGAAGCGGGCTGGATCCGGCGCAATGGCCGGACCTGGAAACTTGCGGCCAACGAGACGCCGCTGGCGAAATGCCTGTTGAAGCTTCTGTAGGGCGTGCCCAGCCAGAGGGGCGGCCCTATGGCGGTCAGGTCCCTCGAATGTACGGGGGCCCACTCCGCGCGACGCCTCGGGTCGCGGAGAACTATTCCGCCATGCGGATGCGCAAGCGGAAAAAGCGCGGGCAGGGCAGGGTTTCCGGTGGAATCTGGTATTCGATGGTTTCCGTCAGCCCATCGCCCGACGGCGT
>JAKLIL010000389.1 GCA_022709625.1 Verrucomicrobiota bacterium | reverse complement strand
GGTTGTGACCGCCGACGTGCCTCCCTACGCGCTGGTGGCCGGGAATCCCGCGCGGGTGGTCAAACAGTTGGAACAACCCCGCGAGGCCGGCGCCTAGCCATGCCGGGGTTCGGGAGGAGATGGGCGGACGAGGCGTTTCTGGCCTGCGCCCCGTTTCCGGAACTGCGCGGGGGCAACGGGTGGCGCAGGAATCGGCGCGCTCGAAACCCGGATGGGCCGGACGCCGGAGTCACGTGAGTCCGCCCGGCCATCCAGCGCCGCTACCGTCGGTTGACCCCCGCGCGCTTCCCCGGGTTCTTTTTGTGACCCCGATGTATCCTTCGGAACGCGATGCCGTCGGCGGTCTATTCGTTCGGGAATTGGCGGAGGCGTTGGCCAAGAAAGGGGTGGATGTCCGGGTCGTGCATGTCGTTACCCGTCTTGTTTGGCCGTTTGCGCTGCTGAAACGCCGGTCTGGCTTAGTTCCCGGCGTCGCGGCGGCCGGCCCCGTCCCGGTATTGCGCCACGTGGTCGCCGGCGGGCCGGCCGCGCTGGGCGTCGCCGGCTATGCCCGGCGGCTGGGCGCCGGACTGGCGGAGGCCATGGCGCGCGCATGGCCGGACTTTCATCCGGACATCGTCCATGCCCATACCCTTGTTCCCGGGGCCTTGGCGGCGCAATCCCTTGCCGCCACGTTGAGACGGCCCCTGGTGGCAACGGTCCACGGGGCGGATGCGCGCATCTGGCTGCGAAGGGCCAGGCCCCGCCAACTTATCCTCGCCGCCAGCCGCCGCGGTCTCCCGGTCGTCTGCGTCAGCGAGACGATCCAACAAGCCCTGGCGGCGGCAGGCGTGCCGCCCGGCGTGCTGCGGGTCGTCCACAACGGCATGGACTTGGCCAAGATCCATTCCGGGGCCAATCCGCTGGCGCCGCGATATGCCCGCAAAACGGTTGTCTTGGGCGTGGGCAACCTGAAACCGACCAAGGGATTCGATGTGTTCATCGAGGCCATTGCGGAGGCGCGGAAGACCCATCCCGACCTTCTGGGGGTAATTGTCGGGGATGGCCCCGAGCGGCGGCGCTTGGAGCGTCTGGCCCGCCGCCGGAATCTTGCGGACAGCGTATCGTTCGTCGGGGCCCAGCCCCCGGCCGTGACCATGCAATACATGGATTTGTGCACGCTGTTTTGCCTGCCTTCGTGGTCGGAAGGTTTTGGCGTCTCGTATTTGGAGGCCTTGGCCCATGGCAAGCCGGTCGTGGCGGTGGCCGGGCAGGGGTTCGCGGCCGTTGTGCGCGGGTCCGAAACCGGGTTGCTCGTACCGCCGCGGGATGGGCCCGCCACGGCGGCGGCGATTTGCAGGCTCGTGGACGGGGCCGAAGAACGGACCGCCATGGGCGTCCGCGGCCGCCGCCTCGTGGCCGAACGGTTTTCCTGGGCGCGCTGCGGGGACGAAACCATCGCCGTCTATCGGGATTGTCTGGCGGGGTCCGCAAACTTCAAAATTGCCCATGTGGATTTCACGGTCGACGACAGCGTGGACCGCAAACTGGAACGCATGGGCGATGTCGCCTGGCAGCGGCGGCTGCCGCTCGAATGGGTTGTGTTTTCCGCGACGTCACCGCCGGGGAAGCATGCCCATCGCATCGTGTATCGGCTGCCCGGCTCGTGCTTGGGAAGCGCGCTGGCGGCGAAAGTCCAGTGGCCATTCCGGCTCCGGTTAGCGGCCCGGCGCCTGGAGAACAAGGGCTACGACGTCGTCGTTCTACGGTATCCCAAGCTGCCCGTCGGTTGGCGGAGCTTTCTGCGCCGCGTAGGAGTGCCGGTCGTCACGGAACACCATGCCGACGAGCCGGCGGAAATCAGAGGAAGCGGGAGCCTGTGGCGAAAACTGGCGGCTGCGCACGAAGCGAAAGAACAAAAGGAATTTCTCCGCCACGTGGACGGAATCATCGGCGTGACGCCCGAGATCACGGCCCGGATCCAGGCCTTGGCGCCCCGGGCCCGCGCCGCTACCATCTCCAACGGCGTGGATGTCGCCGCCGTTCCTTTCACGGGGTTCGCGCCCTTCGATGGGCACACCCTGCGGCTGGTGGCGGTCGCCTCCCGATTCGTTCCGAGCCATGGGGTGGACCGCTTGCTGGCCGGCATTCAAGCCT
>JAKLIL010000388.1 GCA_022709625.1 Verrucomicrobiota bacterium | reverse complement strand
AGGTGACGACGCCCACTTTGCCGGGCGGGATGGTCACCACCGGCCGGATGTCCCGGTCGTAGAGCCAGGGATTGAGGAAATGCCGGCCTTCGCCCAGCACGTCTTCCAGAATGCCGCGCTGGCCTTTCTGCGCCAGGATCTGGCCCGGCGGCAATTCCGCGCCGGTCTTGGCGGTCACGACCGCCATTTCGTCCGGTTCCACGTAGAATCGGCAGAAGCCCCATGTCCAGACGAACCACGGCAATCCAACCACCAGCACCAGCAGCAAGACGACGCCAAGGACGTTTTTCATTGGGCACCCCCTTTCCGGGCGCCCGGCGCAGCCCATTGGAACAGTCCGCCGATGCCTTCCGCCTGGTCGCCGGCCAGGATCGCGCGGATTTTCGGGGCCACTTTGCCGTAAAACACGTTGCGCGCCAGTTCCAGGCCCGTGCCGAACGCCTGGACCTGGTTGCCGATCACGGCCGCCTCGGCTTCGTTGCGCATGCGGATGATGTCGCCCTCCGCCTTGGCCCGCAGCAACCTCGCCTCGGCCTGCGCCTGGGCGGCGGCGTTTTCGAGCTTGGCGACTTCGAGGTCGCGGGTGGCGCGGGTGAGCCGCACTTCGCGTTCCTGATCGGCCGCGATCACCGCGCGGATGCGCCGCGTGTCGGCCTCCACCTTTTCCTTGTTCTGCACGGCGAGCATTTCCTGCTTCACCAGTTCGGCCTCCGACTTGGCCTGCTCGATCTGCTGCCCGTACTTGACCGCGTCCTGCACCGCCACTTCGCGGTCGCGGATGATGCTCGCGATGGCGTCGGGCGGGGTGATGTTGCGGATGAGGACCGACTTGACCTCCACCCCCCACTCCCGGCACTGGGCCATCAGGTGGGCTTCCAGGTTGTCCTGGAACTTCTGCCGCGTCGTGCCGGCGATGTAGTTCTTGGCGGGATTCTTGCTGCCCTCGATCCGGCTGAAGCCGCGCGCCTTTGGCAGCACGATTTTCTTGAGGATGTCGTCCATGTCGCCCACCTGGTGCGTCAGCAGCGCGGCCTTGTCGCGCATCAGCGCGTATTCGATCGTGCCCTCCACGTTCACCGTGAACCCGTCCAGCGTGAGAAAGTTGATCGCATCCTCGCCGCCGAGTTCGAACCGCTGGCTCTGCAGGTTCACCTCCGTGACGACCACCATGTAGGGATTCAGGTAATAGGTGCCGGCGTCGAGGATTTCGGGCCGCACGCCTTTGAGGCCTTCCTTCACCAGGAACGTGTTGCGATCCTCCGCGGCCACCGCGCCGTTGAGCACATCCGCGCCGGTGAGGGAGGTCACGACGCCCCCGTAGCCCGGGCGGATCGTCGTGGCGTCGAACAGTTGCACGGCGTAGGCATAGGGATTGATGCGGTATTTGCCCGGCCGCAGCACCTCCGGCACGATGCCCTTGAAGCCTTCCGAAGCGAGAATCCTGCCGTCCGGCAGTTCCTGGCCGTAGAGCCGCGTTTGCACGCCCAGCCGGCCCGCCGGCACGTCGGTGATGCGGCCGATTTCCCAGCCCCAGTGGTAGGGATTCCGGAAATAGCGCCCTTCCGCCAAGACTTCGAGTTGGATGCCCTTTTGGTCTTTTTCCAGCGCCAGGATCTGGCCCGACGGCAGATCCCGGCCGGTCTTGCGGATCAGGATGGCAATTTCGCCCGGGCCCGGCTCGATCCGGCAGAAATACCAAATCCACAGGGGCAGGAACAACGCCAGCGCCACGATCGCCAACGGCGCGACCAGCAGCCCCCAGCGGGGCGCGGCCGGCCCGGACGCGCGGTTGCGCAGGGGATTGTGGGCGTTGGCGGGAATCGGCGGCGGAACGAATTCTTGTTCTTCCATGGGCGGGCCTCCTTGGGTCCCGTGGCGCAGGACCACGTCCGGCATCATGCCACGTCGCGCCCGGGCCTGAAAACTCCTTTCGGCGCGGCGCGCGATTTGCTAGTTTTCGCGGTGACTGCCATGAAAACGATCACCCCCCGCGCCGCGGCGCTGCAAGAACTGCCCAACGTCGGCTCCCGAACCGCGCGGCTGCTGGCCGCCGTCGGCATCCGCACGCCCGGCCAACTGCGCCGCGTCGGGGCCGTGAACGCCGCGCTGCGCATTCGCCGTCTCCGCCCCGACGACCCGCCCT
>JAKLIL010000387.1 GCA_022709625.1 Verrucomicrobiota bacterium | reverse complement strand
CCTCCGCCGAATGATCCATATAAAGGACCATGAAGAAGTCCAAGACCACTTCGCCGCCGCGGCGCCCCCTGTATGCCCTGCTGCTCGTCGCGGCGGGCCTGCTGCTCTGGCTTCTGGCCCAGCCGAAACCGGGGTTGAGAATCATCCGGCTCCGCCCGGTCCTTGCGCCGGAGGAAGGCGCGCCCGCCCCCGGCGTACCCGACCGCATCCGCCTCGCCACCTACAACCTCGAAAACTTCACCGACGGGCGCGGGGACGGCCCCGACCGCACGCCGGACGTCTTCATGGCCCACGCGCGCGACGCGGCCGCCATCATCGCCGAAGCCGATCCCGATATCCTCGTCCTGCAGGAAGTCGAAAACGCCCGGACCTTGGAATATCTCAACGACCTGCTCCCCCGCCCCTACGGCTGGATCTACGTGACCCGGCTGCGCCATTCCTCGGGCGAACGCGAAAAACTCAATTTCGCCCTGCTCTCGCGCCTGCGGCCCCACCACGTCCGCCAACTGGCGTTCCACAATCTGGCCAACCTCGGCCGTCCCGCCCGCGGATCGCTGTCCGCCGAATTCGACCTCGGCCCCGGCTTTCGCCTGCTGGTCTACGGCATCCATCTGAAATCCAACTTCGGCGAAGCCCCCCGCAACCAGGCCCAGCGCGGCATCGCCCTCCACCACGTCGCCGCCGACGTCATCGCCGAAACCTACGCCAACGCGCTGTCGTCCAACGTCACCGCGGCCGTTGTTCTCGGCGATACCAACGTCGATCCCGACTCGCCGGCGTTCGCCGCCGATCCGTCACTTGAACCGTTGGCCGGCGCGTTCGCGGACCTCTGGCGCGGCCGGCCCATTGAAGAACGCACCACCATCCCCACCCGGCTGGCCGGCGCAACCGGCGATCCCCTCTTGGTTTTTCCGCCGGCGGCGTTCGACCGCGTCTTTGCGTCGAAAAACCTGGTGGCGCCGGGGCCCTGGCGCATTATGCCGCCCCAAACCATCCCCAAGGGCACGGATACGGGCAATAACTTGACCCAGCCTGGCGACAACGGCCATGTTTCCGACCACTATCTCGTGTATGCCGATCTGGAACGCCGGGCGGGATGGACTCCGCCGCCGGTCGCTCCGCCCTGACCGGCGCTCCGACCACGCCGCCGCTCGCGGGCGCTATTCCCCGGCGACAAGCGGGAGGCTGGGATCGGCTTCGCGGGCGGGCGGATTGCCGACGCCGGCGAGTTCGCGCAAGCCCGCCGCCGCGGCCACCATGGCGGCGTTGTCGGTGCAGTAGGCCAGCGGGGCCAGCAGCAGCCGCGCGCCGTGGCGGCGGGCCAGCGCGTGCAGCTTGGCGCGCAGCACGCCGTTGCGGGCCACGCCGCCCACGCACGCAAAAGTGCGCGCGCCCGTAATCTGCAGGGCGCGTTCCGCGCGCCGGGCCAATGAATCCAGCACGGCTTCCTGGTAGGCCGCCGCCAAATCCGCCACGTGCCGCCCGCGTTCCTCCGGATGCCGCTTGAGACGGTAGAGCAAGGCCGTTTTGAGGCCGCTGAAGCTGAAACACATGCCCAAGTCCAATCCGTCGTCCGTGGTTCCGCCCTGCACGCGCTCCAGGCCCCGCGGAAACTCCACGAAGGCGGGATCGCCGCCTTGCGCGGCGCGTTCCACGACGGGCCCGCCGGGATAGCCCAGCCCCAGCAGGTTCGCGCCCTTGTCGAGGCATTCGCCGGCGGCATCGTCGAGCGTCGTGCCCAACAGCCGATAGCGGCCCACCCCGAGCATTTCCACGAGGCAGGTATGCCCTCCGGACACCATCAGCACGACCATGGGACAAGCCGCCGCCGGGGCCGGCGCGGCGGGATCGAGGAACAGGCCGGCCAGATGCGCCTCGACGTGGTGCACGCCCCAGACGGGCTTGTCCAGCGCCTGCCCCAGCGCGCGCGCGCCGGCCAGCCCGATCAGCAGCGAACTGACCAGCCCCGGCCCGTGGGTCACCGCGACGGCGTCGAGCGCGCGCCAATCGATCCGGGCGTCGGCCACGGCTTGCGCGACGACGAGGGGCCAACTGCCGACATGCTCGCGCGAGGCGATTTCGGGCACGACGCCGCCGTAGGGGCGATGGCTGGCGATCTGGCTGCGCACGACCGACGCGAGCGCC
>JAKLIL010000386.1 GCA_022709625.1 Verrucomicrobiota bacterium | reverse complement strand
GTCGAAGATCCAGTCCTCGCGCGCGGTGAGAGCGAACGAGCCCGTGGCGTTGAGGCCGGCGAGAAAGCGTTCGTCGGCGTGGAGGGCTTCGGACAGGATGATTTCGGGCGGCGCGTAGCGGGCGAGGTCGTCGAGCAGCGCGTTGGGCTCGGCGGATTCCTCCATCCAGAAGTCGCCGGTGGAGAGATCGAGCATGGCGAGGCCGAACGTCTTGCCGGCGCGGTGCAGGCCGGCGAGGTAGTTGGGCCGCGCGGCGTCGAGCATGGCGTCGGTCAGGACGGTGCCGGGGGTGACGATGCCGGTAACCTCGCGCTTGACGATGCCCTTGGCGAGGGCGGGATCTTCCATCTGGTCGCAGAGCGCGACCTTCTTGCCGGCGCGCAGCAGCTTGGCGAGGTAGAGGTCCGCGGCGTGGAAGGGCACGCCGCACATGGGCACGCCCTGCCGTTTGGTGAGGGCGATGCCGAGGATTTCCGCGGCGACGACGGCGTCTTCGAAAAACATTTCGTAGAAGTCGCCGAGCCGGAAAAAGAGGATGGTGTCGGGAGCGATTTCGGCCTTGGCGCGGCGGTACTGCGCCATCATGGGGGTTGTCGATTGATCGCTCATGGCGTGCCGACACTGAAGCAAAGCGAACCGCCCCTGAACAGTCTAAAACGGGGCCGGCTGCCGCGAAAACCTTGCATCGCGCCGGGCTTCTGCTATAACCTGCCCCAATGGTTGGGAACAGGAGCGGACGGCTGGATTATGGCGAAGGAAAGCGATCTGATAACGGTTAACGGCGAGGTGGTCAAGGTTCTGCCCGCCACGATGTACCGGGTGCGGCTGGAAGGCGGCCACGAAATCCTCGGGCACATTTCCGGCAAAATGCGCCGGCATTTCATTAAAATCACCACGGGCGACAAAGTAACCGTGGAAATCAGCCCCCACGACCTGACGAAGGGCCGCATCACGTTCCGCGAAAAGAACTGACGCGAGCCGGCGCAACCGCGGTGCGGGGGAAGCGCGGCGCAAACGGCCAGCCGGGTTGCAACGGGCTCGGCTCCCAACGGGGGGATTATTTGGCCAGATCTTCGTCGAATTTTCCTTTGATGTTTTCGACGAAGTAGGCGCCTTTCGATTCCGCGGCGACGAAGCCGTCGTAGATTTCCTGGGGAACCCCTTTATAGAAGTAGAGGTCGGAGTTCTCGACCAGTTTGACGGCCATCATCTGGGTGGCGGGATCGTAACCGGCCTGGGAGATGAGCGACGATTCGACCGGTTGGAGGACAACCCCCTCGGCATAGGTCGCGGCGACGAACAGGGTCGCGACGAGAAGGGCCAATGCCAATGTTTTCATGTGTGCACGCTCCTTGTTGAGTCCAAGGACAGAATAGACCCAGGGGAAAGCCCAATCAAGCTTGGGAACGAACGGAATGCACGGTCGCGGCAAAGGCGGGCGACGCGACGCAATCCGCTGTCCCCGTTTGGAAAAGGCGAACCCCAAGCGGCTATTTCCGCGTGGATTCGAAGTGGCCTTTGATTCGATCGACGAAGTAGGCGCCCTTGGAAGGGGAAGCCAGCAGGCCGTCGTAGATGGCTGCGGGTACCTCGGCGTAGCAATACACGTCGGAACTGTTGACCATCTGGATGGTGAGGACTTGGGTTGCGGGATCGTATCCCACCTTGGCGAGAAAGGTGGATTCGACGGGCTTCAGTTCGATGTCGGCGGCCACGGCAATCAACGTCAAAACCATCAGGGAAACCAGAACCAGCGCGATTTTTTTCATGTGAATATCCTCCGCGATTGAACGGAACCAAATTATCACACGCGGCAGGCCGTCGCAAGGCGGCACCGGCGTTCGCCGGTCAGGGATTCGGGGCAGGCGCGGCGTGCGGCGCGGGGACGGCGCGAAAGAGAGCGGGATCGCCCAGCGGTTTCCAGGAGGCCAGTTGCAGAAGTTGGCCACGCTCGAGGTGGCGGAGGCCCTTGCGCCCGGCCGTGTCGAAGTCGCGGTGGAGGAGTTGGAGCCGGCGGAGGCGGCCGTCGGAACAGCAAGCGGGGCAGAGGGTTTGGCCTTTGGCGCGGGACGGCGAGCCGACGATCCGGGTGCGCAGGAACGGGGCCGGCGGCGGCGGCAAGGGGGTCAAGACGAGGAAGGCATAGGCGA
>JAKLIL010000385.1 GCA_022709625.1 Verrucomicrobiota bacterium | reverse complement strand
CGCGCGCTGCTCGACGCTCGGGGCGGCCTTGCAATAGCCGTAGCCCAACAAGCCGGGGCGCGGGGCGTTGGCTTTTTCAGAGGGGAGATAGTGGGCGCAGTCGCGGCAAGTCATGCGGCAAGGCTACGCGCGCGCGCGATGGGGGCGCGCGGGGAAGCGGTTCGGCAGTGGGGAATGAAAAGCCCCGCACGGGGCGGGGCTAGTTGGGTTAGAGGTCGGGCTGCGGGCTTATTTGGTCGGAATATGATCGTTCGCCCGGTCGATTTTTTGGCGTACCCAGGCGGCGCCCCCGAGCCGTGCGAGCTTTTCGCGCTGCGGTACGGTCACCCGCAGGGATAGCGTGACCGTTTCCTCGCCCGGCTTGACCGGCTTGCGCCCCTGTCCCCTGCCAGGACCGCCGCGTTTTGGCTCGGTCATTCCGGCATCTTCCCGCGCCGGACAAGCTTGTCGTAATTTTCGTCGGCAGCAAGGCGCTCTGCCTCTGCCTTGAGTTCCTTGCGGATTTCGTCATTCAAGCTATTGCGTTCAATGGTTTTCATAGGCGGAACTTGCTTGGGAAGGTCACGATTCAGCACTCCGCCGTAATCAATGGCGTCGAGTGCATCTTGTAGCGCTTTGGCAGTTGCTTTGCTCATTTTTTCCTCCGCTAGTTGATTGGTTGATGTTGTTATTGTAGTGCGCAATCAGGCGATTGTCAAAGGTTCTCGCCCAAGCCAACCTAAAGATCGAATCACGCGCTCTACAACCGGGAGAATAGGGGACAGACCACGTTTTGCTTAGAGCAGCCCGAAGCGGCGAGCCTGGTGGCGGTGGTAGGTGATGGATGCGGGCGTTTTGCCCAGCGGCTCCGCGATGGCGGCGCGGGACAATCCCCGCTCGGTCGCTTCAACGACCGGGCGCAGGTTCGGGCGCACCTGGTCGAGCACCTTGGCGAAACGAGTTTCGCGGGCGGCAATGTAGCGCTCCATATCGCGGAAGGCCGCGAGAAACTGCACCTTCCAGACTAGCGCCTCCCTGCCGGTGAAGCCCATCGCCAAAATGGCAAACGCGTCGTGGCTGAGATGGAACATGAGGCGCGTTTCGCCCTTCTTGTCCTTGTACTCAACGCGCTCAAAATTGAGCGCGTTGAACGCCTCTACGGGCAGTTCTTCCAGAAGCCTTTCGATGCTCCTAACGACGTTTCGGTGTGCCTTGTGGAAGTGCTCCGCCACCTTCAGGCTGGTGGTGAAAACCTGGTCGCCATCGCGGTCGACAAGCAAGGTTTCTGGAAAAAGATCGGGGTACAGGGT
Organism: Verrucomicrobiota bacterium; assembly: GCA_022709625.1. Lineage (GTDB taxonomy): Bacteria > Verrucomicrobiota > Kiritimatiellia > CAIQIC01 > Lenti-01 > Lenti-01. The sequence continues at coordinate 868 of JAKLIL010000385.1, read as the reverse complement.
TTTCATGTCAAATCTCCTTGCGCGGGGTGAAAAACGGGGGTGGCGGATGTCAGCAGGTCGGCGAGGAGGCCGAAGGTGGAGCACAGCGTGTCGCGCGGCAGGTCGATGAAGGCCTTGGGCTTGCCGTCGGCGAGCAGGGTCAGCAGATCGGCCAGGTGGCGGGCGCGCGCGAGCTGGTATTCCTGTTCCTCGGTGAGGTGGTAGACGTAATGCGGGGTGGTGTTGTGGCTCATGAAGCCTCCTTGTGGCGGTTGTTCAACCGCTCCCCCGCTGCTAAACGGGAGGGCGACCGTGCGGGTTAGCAGACCGGAACAAGGAACCGGCGAGCCCGAAGGCTCCCCACACGGCCGCCCATAACTGGAGGCCATGCGACGGACGTAAAAAAACCGCTGGGTGGCGGCCGTCCGCCCTGTTTCCGGGCTGCTAAACCCGGCTGCCGAAACTTCGACAGCGGAGTTATGGTACGCCCGGCCCATGATTAAAACAAGGCCCCCTGCAATACCGCGCCGCCGGCCTCCTCCAGCGGCGCGTTGATGATCTTCTCGACCTGGCGGTAACTGATCGGGCGGAACTCGCGGACGAGGACCGAGACGGCGCCGCGGCCGCTATGGCCTTCGGCCAGCAGGGCGTCGTAGCGCGCCACCATGTTGCGATTGCGCTCGGCGCGGATGGCGGCGGCGCAGAGGGCGATGTAGATCTCCTCGCCGGCCATCGCCGCGCTGAGTTCGCGGGTCGCGCGTTCGCCGATGACTTCGGCGAGGGCGGCCCAGGTCTCGCTGGTTTCGGTCGCCGGGATGCGGATCTCCTGCCCGCCGAATTCGCGGACCAGCGCCGTCGCCGGCCCGTGGCCGATGATGGCGATGATTTC
>JAKLIL010000384.1 GCA_022709625.1 Verrucomicrobiota bacterium | reverse complement strand
CAATCGCAATAGTGCAGGAATTGGTCGACGGTCTGGGCGCGCCATTCGGGGAAGGATCCGACGATGGAGGAAAAGTAGATTTCATCCGGCTGCAGGGTGTGGCGGTGGAATTCGTAGACCTCGGGCCGCCGCCGGTGGAATTCGAGGATGAACCGCGCCAAGGCGGGGGTCATGCTCCACCAGGTATGGCCGCCGCAGGGGATCAGGCCGGCCGGGAATTTCCGCGGCACCGGGTATTTCCAGGACAACGCGCGCTGCAGCGCCCATTCCTTGAGCGTGCGGGGCGGGACATCGACCGGAAATTCCCGCCGCCCGTGGTCGAACGGCAGCCACCGCGGCAGCCAGTAGTGGTATTTGTTGACCCGCAGCCATCCGCCGCCGGGCCAGGCGGGCAAAGGCAACGGAACGCACTGCAGCATCGATTTGCCTTGGAGCGAGCGAAAGAAGTCCGCCAGCGCCGCGATCGGCTTGATGGGATAGCACTGGCCGCTGATCTGGAAAATCTGCTCGGGTTCGGTCGGCAACGCCAAGGCGGCTTCCAAGGCCTGGAGGGAGGATTTGACGATGCCGATTTCGCCCCAGGTGCCGTCTTGCGAAGGCAACACCCAGCGGCAGGGAATCTGGGACGGCAACCGCGCCAATTCCTTTTGGAATTCCTTCAGGTCGGCCCGCTTGTCGACCGCGATCAAAAAGGTGGCTCCTGCGAAATGCAGGCGAGACACCATCCGCCGCACTTGGGCCGGGTTCTTGTGGACCTTGACGATGTAGGCGAGCTGCATGCTTGCTTTGCGGGCGCGGGATGGCCAGTTGCATGTATAGGAATTTGGCGTTCTTCTGGCAAGCCATCCGCGCGGGGGGGGGGGCGATCCCGAAGAACGACGCGCCCCGCGCGCCGAAAGGCGGGCGGGGCGGAGACCGGTCGGCCGGGGGACCTACTTGGCGGCAGCTTTGCGCAGCAGGGCGCCGGCGCGCGCCTTTTTGCGAATGGCGGTGTTTTTGGCGACGATGCCGTGCTTGACGCCCTTGTCGAGGGCGGAACAGAACGCCCGGTAGGCGTCCTGCGTTTTTGGGGCGGCATTTTCCGCGAGGGCGGCCAGCAGGTTCTTGCGGAGGGTTTTCAAGGCCGATTTGGTTTCGGCGTTTCTCCGGCGGGATTTCTCGGACGTGCGGGCGCGTTTGGCGGCGCTTTTGATGTTGGGCATGGTCTGGGCTCCTCTTCCACTACGAAAAGATGCGCCAGTGTAGCGGGCAGGGGCGGGAAGTCAACGGTAATTGCGGCATGGGTGGGTCCGGCGGGGCGGTTGGGACGAAAAAGGCCGTTTCTTGGGGTTGCAAGGGGCGTGCGGGGCTGGCATATTCCGCGTTTTAAAAGCGTCTGGGAACAGCGCAGGCAGGCAAGGAGTCGAAACATGGCGGAACTGAATTACGGGTTGTCGGAATTGGCGCTGGAGATTCGCGGCATGGTGCGGGAGTTCGCGGAAGCCCGGGTGAAGCCTGTGCGCGCGGAACTGGACGAGACGGGTCATTTCCCGGCCGAAATCCTGCGCGAACTGGGCAAAATGGACCTGATGGGTCTGTACATTCCGGCCGAATACGGCGGGACATTCGAAGGCGACAGCATGCCGAACCTGATCGCGGTGGAAGAGCTGAGCCGGATCTGCATCGGCGTGTCGGTGTCCTACGCGGCGAACGGGCTGGGCGCGGACCCGATCCTGCTCGGCGCGAGCGACGAGCAGAAGAAGAAATACCTGCCCCCGCTGGCCCGCGGCGAGAAGTGGGCCGCCTACGCGCTGACGGAACCCAACGCGGGCTCCGACGCGGGTTCGATCCGCACGACGGCCGTCAAGAAGGGCGACAAGTACGTCCTCAACGGCACCAAGCAGTGGATCACCAACGGCGGCGAAGCCGACATCTACACCGTGTTCGCGGTGACGGACAAGAACCGCGGCGCGCGCGGCGTGAGCTGCTTCATCGTCGAAAAGGGCACGCCGGGCTTCACCTTCGGCAAGAAGGAAAACAAGCTGGGCATCCGGGCGAGCGCGACGCGCGAGCTGATCTTCGAGGATTGCGAAGTGCCGGCGGCGAACCTGATCGGGCGCGAAGGCACGGGCTTCATCTGGGCGATGAAGACCTTCGACGTGTCGCGGCCGGGCATCGCGGCGCA
>JAKLIL010000383.1 GCA_022709625.1 Verrucomicrobiota bacterium | reverse complement strand
AGCCCGGGGTTGGCCTCTTCGTTTGATTCGCGGATGGCATCCAGAATCCACTCGTCGTTAAATTGGCGGGCTGCTTCGGTCAGATAGATGATCGTTTCCAAGGCTTCGATTTGGCAGAAAAACAGTTTCTTTTCCCGGGCAGGATTCGTCCAATGATCCAGCAGGCGCTTTGTCGTGCTCGTCACGCCAAGATAGCCGCCCAGCCGCCATTTCCCGACGGCATCCCGGATTTGATTGATCAGGGTGTTGGGCTGGAACCGCTCGATGCCCAGCCCGGCATCCATCGTGAGTTGGTCGATGGCCCCGCCATGGGTCCGGGCCTGGGGGATGGGCACCACATAGGCGCTGCTTCGGCGCCCCTCGACGATGTCGTTGGTGATGCCGTCTTTGTCGAATCGGAAATGTCTCGCGGGCATCTCGTAAGGAGAATTGACCACCGGGTTTTCGACCACTCTGCGGGGAGGCATTTTCATTCTCGGACCGGAGTGTAATGGACTCGCCATGGTAATGCGACGGTTTTTGCGCATGGCAGAATACTGAACGATAGTTCATTATCTTTCAAGGCTATTTTGGGGGAGCACGCTCCGCCCCTTTTTTCCCACAGCATGGAAAATATTTTTGCGGATTTTCCACGCCATGGAAAACCGTTCGGCTCACGAACCTCGCAGGGCACGTCGAGCGTGGCCTGGGCGCGACGGATGGGAAAGACAAGGCCAGACAGCCGCCGCGCCCAGCGGGCGCAGCTACAATCAATCCGGATGCATCAGCGATTCGGTGCAATCCATGGTCATATTGAGCGCAGGCGCGCCGCGCCGGAGTCGAAATATCTGGGCCAAATCCCGACGGCTAGCCTACGTAATCAGGCCGAGATCCCTCGACCCGCCTGCGCACAAGGCTACGGCGGGCAGGCCAAGCTCGGGATGACAGCCATTGGGGTCCATGGCCGGATTTCAATAAGCGTGCACCAAATCGCAGATGCGCCCAATCAATCCAACGGCGTTTTTCCCCGCTTGCGTGGTAGCGGCGGGCTAAGGCAGAATAGCGCGCGGCGCAAATCGCCAAGGTTTCGTCAACGCAGGAGGATGCAATGCTCTGGAAAGGCCGTCGGGAGAGTGGGAACGTGGTGGATCGGCGGAACGTCCGCGCGGGAACGGTGGTCGCCGGGGGCCTGGGCACCGTCGTGCTGGCGGTGCTGTACCTGCTCGCGGGGGGCAGCGGCGAGGACCTGCAAAAGCTCCTGCCCGCCACCCAGCCCAGCGCCTCCAGCCAGCCCCTGACGCCGGCCCAGGAGGAGGCCGGCCAGTTCGTCGCGGTGATCCTGGCGGAGACCGAAGACGTCTGGCACGCGCTGCTGGACGGCACCGGAGTCCCCTACCGCGAACCCAAGCTGGTGCTGTTTTCCGGCGCTACGGAATCGGGCTGCGGCTACGCGCAGGCGGCCATCGGGCCGTTCTACTGCTCCGCGGACGAATCCATCTACATGGACCTGGATTTTCTCGCGGATCTCCAGAACCGGCTCGGGGCACAGGGGGATTTCGCGGTGGCGTACATCATCGCGCACGAGGTGGGCCACCACGTGCAGCATCTGCTGGGCATCCTGGGCCAGGTCAACGCCCAGCGCGGCGGCCGGCAGGAAGCCGGCGGCGACTCGCTTTCCGTCCGGCTGGAACTGCAGGCGGACTTTTTGGCCGGGGTCTGGGCGCATTACGCCCAGCGCACCAAGGGGCTGCTGGAGCCGGGCGACGTCGAAGAAGGCGTGGCGGCGGCCGGCGCGGTCGGCGACGACCGGATCCAACGGCAGTCCCAAGGCTACGTCGTGCCCGATTCCTTCACCCACGGCACGTCGGCCCAGCGCACGGCGTGGTTCATGAAGGGCTTCGAGACCGGGGAGATCCGCCAGGGCGACACGTTCGCCGCGGAGGAATTGTAGGGACCGAGCCGGGTTGCGCGGTTTGGATCGCATGGGCGGCGGCCGGTGCGGCGCGGCTGGCGAGGATGGCCTTGCAGGCGTAGATCGGAACGGCCATGGCGTGGGTGGGCACGTGCCAGGTTGCCACCGCATGGCCGGCGGCGCGGGCGGCGAATCTGGCGGCGTCCGACTTGGCGGCCCGCGCCGCCGCGTGGGCGTCGAGCGACAGCTTGCGCACCTCCGCCATGCCCAGCGG
>JAKLIL010000382.1 GCA_022709625.1 Verrucomicrobiota bacterium | reverse complement strand
GGCCGTCACGAGCCTGGGCCTCGTCAATGCCGACACCGACCAGCCCGTCGCGGGCTTCTATCCGCTCGCCAACAACGCGGTGCTGGACCTCGACACGCTGGGCACGACCAACCTGAACATCGTCGCCCAGACCGCGGGCGGCACGGGCAGCGTCCGCTTCGGCTACGACGCCGCCGCGAATTATTCCACGGACAACGCCGCGCCCTACGCCCTGGCCGGCGACACGGCCGGCAACTACGCGGCCTGGACGCCGGCCCTCGGCGCCCACACCGTGGCGGCCACCCCCTACTCCGGCGCGAATGCGACCGGCACGGGCGGTACCACCTACACCCTCGCCTTCAGCGTCGTCCGCCAGGACAGCGACGGCGACGGCATGCCCGACGCCTGGGAAAACGCCTACGGCCTGAACGCGGGCAGTTCCGGCGACGCGGGGGGCGATCTCGACAACGACGGGCTAGCCAATCTGGGCGAATTCCAGCGCGGCACCCGGCCCAACGCCGCCGACTCCGACGGCGACGGCATGCCCGACGGCTACGAAGTCGCCAAGAGCTTCAACCCCCTGAGCAACGACGCGGGCGGCGACGCGGACGGCGACAGCCTTACCAACGTGCGCGAATACCAGCTCGGTACCAATCCGCGCGCGGCCGATTCCGATGGCGACGGCATGCCCGACGCCTGGGAGGTCAACAACGGCCTGAACCCACTGGCCAACGACGCCGCCGGCAACCCCGACAACGACGGCTACACCAACGTGCAGGAATACCAGAACGGCACCAATCCGCGCGTGGCGGATCCGTTCCGTTCCAGCCACAACGCCATGGCGGCGGTCGGCACCTTCAACGGCTGGGCGCCCTCCCTCACCAACATGGTGCTGGTGGCCGACTATACCTGGCAGGCCACCCTCAAGCTGACCAACGCCGCGGGAGTGCAGTTCAAGTTCGCCGCCAACGGCTCCTGGGCCATCAACTGGGGCGAAACGGACCAGACCGACCGCGACATGCCCCTGCAGGGCGGCTTCGCCGAACAGGGCAACTTCCCGAACATCTTCGTCAACGGCACGTTGACCGGCGAGTATATCTTCAAGCTCAACACCCAGACCCGCGCCTACAGCGTCGAAAAGGTGTCCCTGCCCGACGCCGACGGCGACGGCATGCCCGACGCGTGGGAAACCGCCAACGGGCTCAATCCCAACAGCGCCGCCGACGCCGCGGCGGATCCCGACGGCGACGCGCTGTCGAACCTCAACGAATACGTCAACCGCACCAATCCGAAAGTCGCGGACACCGACGCCGACGGCATGCCCGACGGCTACGAAGTCTCCAAGAGCTTCGACCCGCTCGTGAACGACGGCGGCGGCGACGCGGATGCCGACGGTCTCCTCAACCGGCGCGAATACCAGCTCGGCACCAATCCGCGCGCGGCCGACACGGACGGCGACGGCATGCCCGACGGTTGGGAGACGACCTACGCCCTGAATCCGCTCGCCAACGACGCGGCCGGCAATCCCGACGGCGACGCCTTCACCAACCTGCAGGAATACCAGAACGGCACCAACCCCACGGTCTTCGACGCCGCTCGACCCAAGTCGAGCTACTCGAACATGACCGCGACCGGCACGTTCAACGGCTGGAATCCCGGCCTCAAGAACATGAAGCTCATCGCCGACTACACCTGGCAGGTGAAGCTGACGCTGACCAACCAGACGGCCGTCCAGTTCAAGTTCGTGGCCAACGGTTCCTGGGCCGTCAACTGGGGCGAATCCAACCAGGGCGACCTCGACCTGCCGCTGGAGGGCAACATCGCCGAAGGCGGCGACCAGCCCAATGTCCGCATCAACGGCACCCTGACGGGCACCTACGTGTTCACCTTCAACGAGCAGACCCGCGCCTACACCGTGGCGCTGGACGTCGGCGCCGACACCGACAACGACGGCATGCCCGACGGCTGGATGACCCGCGTTTTCGGCCAGCCGCTGGCCTCGGCGGATGACCACTCGCTGGCTCAGGAGGATGCCGACGGCGATGGGTTCAGCAACGTGGATGAGTACCGGGCCGGCACGCATCCGCGCGACCCGGCCGACCATGCCGACTACGCGGCGTTCGTGCGTGTTGTGAGCGTCAAAAGCAAGGCTTTCCCCTTTGTCTTCACCAGCGCCACCACGATGCC
>JAKLIL010000381.1 GCA_022709625.1 Verrucomicrobiota bacterium | reverse complement strand
GAAACGTTCGCCGTCGAACGCCGTGTCCGAGTCAATGCGGAACGCCGGAGCGCATCCCGCACGGCCCAGCACGTCTTCCACCGCAGTGCGGATGTCGACCGCGGGCTCCTCGCCAAAAGAACGGTTCAATAGAAACGCCCGCGGACCGGTCTCGGAGCTCGCGCCCGCTTCGGACCCCTCCGCGGACGCAGGCTGCGCCTCCTGAGGCGTCCAGCCCGTGAACAGATCGCTCAGCGGCGGGTTCGTGCGCGGCCGCCCCAGCTCATCAAACACGCCGGGGGGCGTGTCGGCAAGCGCCACTCCGCCCGATTCCACAAACGCGCGAATCCGTTCGGCCTCGACATCGCTCAAGACGGCCACGTCCGGAAGAATGAGGCATTGGCAGCCTTCGAAGGCCTCCGGGCGGGACTCGGCCGACGCCGCAAGTTCGACCGGGAACCCCAGGACGCGGAGCAGTTCGAGCGCCGCTTCCACCGGCCGGGACGGCGCCTTTCGCGCGCCCCGGAGCCGTTCGCTGGCGCGGCTGTCGTACACCACGACCGTACGGTTCGCGGGCTCGGCCCGCAGGAACAGATCCGCGAATCCCGCTCTGACCGCGCTGGCCTGCGTTGCCAGTTCGGCGAATACGGGGTCAACCCCCGCAGCCTCCTCGACCACGCTTTCCGGCCCCGCCGCGAAGTTCCACCACAGCCCGCCCTGCCCGTTCAGCACGGCATGCCACGGCCACCAGCGCGCCTCCTCCGCGGACACCGCCCCCGGCGCCTGGAGCACGGTCACCGAATCGGGCGCACGGAAAGCCCGGGCCCGGGCCATCGCCGCCTGGTCCGGCGGAAGCGCCAGAAAACCCGCCGCCGAGGCCGATTCGGACCACAGGGCCGATATCCCGTCCCCGGAGGGTGTCATCATGCTGAACCCCACCGGCGCATCGGGCTCCGCCGTCTCGACCGCTTCGCGGGCCAGGGCAAAAAGACGCAAAAACACCGTGTCCACATGGCGGCTGAAGCGCATCCAGGGTTCAAAAAACCCGTCACCGGCCGCCTTCTGGAGGCCGTCGAGCGTCAGTGCGTCCCACGTCGGAAAACGCGCCGCCCACGCCTCTCCCAGCGCGGCCGGTTCCCCGAATTCCGCCCACAGCCGGTCGCGGAACTCCTGCAGGACCGGCGGCGACGCCCACACCGCCTCGTACGTCTCCGTCAACCCGTTGCCTCCGCCCAGAACAAACGCGTCGGCCACCCCCAGCTGTACCTCGCGGACGTCGCGGGCCAGCGTTTCCAGAACCGGTGAAAGCGGCGCGCCCGCGGGCACGTCCCCTTCCCCGGCCAGCGTTTCGATGTCGCGCGGGGTCCAGTGGCGCGACAACAGAAACACGGGCGTCTGTCCAGTCTCGGGCACAAACCGCGCGGCATCCCTCGAGGCTTCCGCCGCCACATGCGTCACCCCCGCGCCGGCCAGCCGCTCGTTGAGCACGCGGAGACCGTACTCCTGGCTGCCGTGGTTGGCGACGGCCAGGCCAAACGGGTGCGCCGGTCCCGGCAGCCGCACGCCGAGCGGGATTCGTGTGCCGCCCGCGCCGGCCAGGCGGAATTCCGGCACGTCCCCCGGCCCGGCCGGGTGGGCGACCAGAAGGCACTCTACCGTGAGCCGGGAACTGATCAGGTCGGCCACTTCCAGGGCTGCCGCAAACGGCCTCCGGGCGCCGGGCGCGTCCTGGGTGCCGTAGGCGACCTTTCGGCCAAAGCCGTCCGTCCCGCGCAGCACCACGACGCAGCGTCTCAGACCGTCTTCGGTGCGTTGGGACGGCAGCAGTTCGAACGAAAACCGCACCGTGTCGTTGGGCAACACCACGTCGCGCCCCGCACGCAGATTGTTGAAATACGGGCGCGCGGCGATTGTCGCCGGAACGGAATGCCAGTCGATGACCTTCCCCCGGCGTTTCACCCACGCGTCCAGGTAGAAGTCCCCGGGAACCGCGGGCACGCCCAGCACATAAGTCCCTTCCCCCGGTTTCAGGAATTCCCCTTTCTGCAGAAACTCAGTGCGCCATTGCCGGCCGGGCTGGCGCAGTTGCGCCATCACCTCGCAGGTTTCTTCCGCCGGACTGTTCAGATACAGGCGGTACGAACGCAGGATCCGGGAATCCATCGCCGCCTGGTATTCGCGCATTTCGGCCTCGGTCATCCCCGG
>JAKLIL010000380.1 GCA_022709625.1 Verrucomicrobiota bacterium | reverse complement strand
AGCGCGGACAGCGCGGTGCCTCTGCGTCGGCCACCATGCCGGCGGCAAGAGCCGCGTGGGCCGTCCCGGGAACCGCGCCCACGAGGTCCCGGACATATCCCGTCAGGCGCGCCCGCGCCCCGGCGTCTGCGGCCAGCGCTTCAACGATGCCAGCCACGGCCGTCCGCGGCGAATCGGCCACCCGCGTGGCCCCCGCGGCCACGGCCCCGCGCACGATTTCCTGCGCGGCAAAATCGCGCGCCAGGCTTCGGCGCCCGGCAGGTTCGTCCGCGTCGAAGGCTATGCCGACCGTCGGGACGCCGCGCACGCCGAAATCCAGCACCATGGTCGACGGCAGGCAGACATGGACGGCGGTGTGGCGGATGAGATTGGCCAACAGACGGGCATCGGTCTCCGTGTTGGACCGCCACACCGGTTGGGAACCGTCGGCGAAACGCAGGTCCCATTCGGGCGCCAGCAGCTTCACGAGGGGGCTCCACCGAGCCGCCATCTCGCGGTACGCCGGATCGCTGGCCGTCGGATTGAGCCGCACCAGAATCTGCAAACGGTCGGCCCAACCCGCCGCCTGGATTTCGCGCGCCAGGAGACCGACAATCGCCGCCTCGCCTTGGTAGGCCCGGTCGCTCACGCCGGAATAGCAGACGATTTGCCGGTCCGGATCGATCGAGAGGCTTTGGCAAAAGTCGCGCCGGTCGAGGATCCAGTCGTCCCGGAAGTGGCTGTCGAACTGGGTGGATCCGACCACTCGGCATGGGAGTTTCCGCAGCCACGGATTGTTTCGGAACAGGAGATTTTTCATCGGCGCATCCCACACGGCCAGGTTTGTGACCGGCAACGCAATCCGGGCGCCCTTGGAGATATCGCGCCAATTCAAAGGGTAAAAGCACACCCGCCACCCCGCGGCCATGGCGGTTTGGGCGAACAGATGGCCGGGTACGCCGAGGTAATCGCCGGTCAGCAGCGTACCTTCCCGACACCAAGGTATCTCCGTGGCCAGCGTGCCGGAAACCGCGGCAAGCTTTCTTCCCCAACGCAGCAGCCGCCGGTTCAGCAACCGCACCATCGCAGAACGGGCCAGAATTCCGCCTGCCCGGCGGCGCAGCCGCTTTGCGCCGTTCTCGCCCGGCTCCCCGATGGCCGCCTGGTCCCGGATCGCCAGCCCCGCGTAGCGCCGGGAAATCCATTCCCCGTGGGCGAGATTGGCAAAGGAATGCAGTTGCGCGAATCCCCGAGGATACCGAATGGCAGGCGCGGACAATACGCGGCAACCCGCTGGCAGGCAGGTTGGCGCCAATTCGCGGGGATCGACCCGGGATACGACGTAGAGATCGCCGTGCCGGGCAAGTTCCCGGGCCAGACCGCTGAACACGAAGGCCCGCAGTTCGGCGCCCCAGTAGATCCAGATCGCGAAAATCGGTCTCATGTCTGGGCGCGACGGGCGGGCTCCGGTTTTGGCGCCGGCTTCGCCGCGGACGACGGGATGTAGCCGCCGTATTGTTTCCCGTAGTGGCAGTAGGGGCCGTAGCTCTGATAGCTGAACCTGGAATGGCCGATGTCGTTCATGACGATGGCGACGTTGGCCACGCCCACGTCCCGGAACCGCTGAACGGTATGGCGGATCGCATGCTTGCGGCTGGTCGCCGGCCGCGCCATGATCAGAACGCAGTCGGCCAACGGCGCCAGCGACAGTGCGTCGCTGACGATGCCCAAGGGCGGCACGTCCAGAATGACGCGGTCGAAGTTGGCCCGAGCCCAGGCGAGCAAGGCGGCGACCTTGGGACCGCCGACGATTTCCGCCGGCCGGGCTTCGTCGATCACCCGCGAGACGATGATGCTGAGGTTGCGGCATCCGGAGGAAGCGACGATTTCTTGGGGATTTTGGCGGTCCCCGTGGAGAAACTCCAGCAAGCCGTCGTTGTGGCCGGAACCGGGGAAGATGTTCCCGACGCGCGGACGCCGGAGATCGAAATCGATCAACAGGGTTTTCTGGCCGTTGAGCGCGCAGGCCAAGGCCAGGTTGCAGCAGGTCGTGGTCTTGCCTTCCGCCGGCAGCGAACTGGCGACCAAGACGACCTTGGTGTGGTCGCGATACAGCGGCGAATCCAGAATGGACCGCAAGCCGGCGAAGGCCTCGGCCAATTCGCCGAAGCGGTGGGTCAGGGAAGCCGTGGCGATCGCCTGGCG
>JAKLIL010000038.1 GCA_022709625.1 Verrucomicrobiota bacterium | reverse complement strand
AGTTGCTGACGCTGACCGCGCCGGAAATGACGGTGCTGATCGGCGGCCTGCGCGTCTTGAACGTCAATACGGGCCAGGCCCCGCACGGCGTGTTCACCAAGCGGCCCGGGATGCTCACGAACGACTTTTTCGTGAACCTGCTCGACATGGGCACCGAATGGAAGCCGGCCGGAGAGGGGAGCGAAGTGTTCGAAGGGCGCGACCGCGCCACCGGCGAGCGGAAGTGGACAGCCACCCGGCTGGACCTGACCTTCGGCGCGAACTCCCAACTTCGCGCGATCGCGGAAGTGTACGCTTGCGCGGACGGCCAGCCGAAGTTCGTGCAGGACTTCGTCGCGGCGTGGAACAAGGTGATGAACTTGGACCGGTTCGACCTGGCGCGCCATTGAAGACGGCTGTTGCGCCCCCCACGGCCTTGTACCGTGGGAGGCCAAGTTGGCTCCCCCACCACACAAGGTGGTGGGGCCCGCCGAACCAAAACCGCAACTCACCGAGGAGCATGGAAAGTTATGGGCCGCACGAAAACGATCGCCCTGATTGCGGGCGGCAGCACCAGCGTCGCGCTGGGCCTGGTCGGCATGTTCCTGCCGGTCCTGCCGACGACGCCGTTCCTGCTGCTGGCCGCGGTCTGCTACGCGCGGAGTTCGCCGCGGCTCCATCATTGGCTGCTCCACAACCGGTGGTTTGGCGCGTACATCCGCAACTACCGCGAAGGCCGGGGCATGACGCGCTCGCACAAGACGGCCGTGCTTCTGCTCTTGTGGCTGACCATCGGTTCCTCGGCGGTCTTCGCCATCCAGCTCTGGTGGGTGCGGCTATTGCTCATCGGCATCGCCGGCGGCGTAACCTTCCACATCCTGAAGATCCCGACGTACCGTCCGGAAGACGCACCGGTTGCATTGCCGGTGCCGTTGGCCGAGCCGGCCCTGCAGAACGAAACGCAATCGCCATGAAAGGAACCCGCGACATGATCAAGGCATCTTTCCAAACCCGTTTCGGGGCGCTGGCGGTTGTTGCCGCATTGCTGCTGCCGGCCGCTTCCGCCGCCGCGCAGGACGAACTGCCCCCGACCGATTCCACGGGCTTGACCTGGCTGGTCAGCCCCCTGGTCGGCTACAACCGCGATGAACTGAAGCAGCGAGACCGAATGGGGCAGGAGCAAATCGTGACGGAAACCGCGCCGGAATACGGCCTGTTCGCCCTTGTGGCCCATCCCCGGTTCGCCGTAAACGATTTCCTCTTTTTCACCGAAGCCGCCGAGGACACGGAAGTGATGGGAAATTTCTTCCACGCCAACTTCTACGGCGATCCGGAGGCCGCGGTGACTTGGAACCTCGGCGGCGGGCACCTGTACCACAAGATCGAGCCCGACAACGAAGACATCACCGTCAGCGTGCCGATGGCCAAGGCCGGGCTGGTGCTGCGGGTCAAGCCGTGGCACCTCGCGTTCAATCCGTATCTTGGCTATGCCTGGGAGCGCATCGACACGCGCCGCGGCGACACCGACAACGACTCCTATCTCTACGGCCTCACCGTCGATTGGCGCTGGCGCATGCTGGGCATCAACGCCAAGTACTACTACCAGGACAGCCAGGAGCTGGACGACGACTTCAACAACGTCCACGTGCGCCTGACGGCCGGCCTCACCCGCCATTGGGGGGTGGCCGTGCGCTTCGACTACATGGAGCACGCCACGACCGACGACACCTCGATCCTCGCCGGTCCGGTGTACGTATTTTGACGGTTGCCGGACGGATCCGGCGCCGGGGCATTTCCAAGAACGAGGTGTCCGCACCTTCCTCCGACGAGAGCCAGACGGGACGTCTTCGTCCCGTGGCTGAACTCGGCCGCTGCGCAAAGTATGGACATGCGCAGGAGAAGCGGCTGACTGCTGACACGGCTGACGGTTGTTGCGGCTGACGGGTTGCCTCTCTTGCCGGGGTGGGCTAGAGTCAATTCGAAGGAAAGGACGGTCCCGTGAGATTCATTCTGGCCTTTGGCGTGGTCTTGGGCTTGGCAGGAATTGCCGTGGTCGACGCCGTGGGCACGCCCCCCGTGGCCGCGGCGGCGGCGCCGGGCGTCGGGCTCGCGGAGGAACGGATTCAGCAAACCTATACCCTTCTGGAAGATTACCACGGACGCTATTTGGCCCAATGGGGGGTCAAGTTGCCCACGCTCCGCAAGGCGAACGGTGAATATACCTTGGCCGCGTTGACGCTGGTATATTTGGCGCAGGGCTATCCCCAGACCATGCACGTGTCCAAATCGGAATTGACCGAATTCGTGCGGACCTTCTACCCGCAGGTCAACGACGTGCAGCAGGCGCGGCATCTCGGCGCCCAGTTCGGCTGGTACATCCTGTCCGGCACGCGCAACGACGACCGGCTGATGGACATTCCGCCCGGAGAATACAAACTGGTCAGTCTGGAAGAGCCCTATCCGGGATTCCGCCGCCAGCGGCGCACGGAGCCGGGCGGGACGGACTACTGGGAACGCCTAAAGGCCGCCTATGGCTACCGCTGCGCCTGCTGCGGGTCCAAAGAGGGCGGACCCAATTTCCAATGGCCCGACACCATCACGGTCCTCCAAAAAGGCCACATGGATCCCGCCAAGCCCCTCGAGCCGGGGAACGTCATCCCCCAATGCGTCCAATGCAACCAGCCCGCCCGCGATTTTTGGATTTTCGACGACAAAGGCCGCGTCGAGGCCGTGGCGAATCCACTGGTGATCGATCGCAGTGCGGAAGACGTTCAATTCCGGATGTACGAACGGCTGTACCGCAAGTACGGCGGCCGGAACCCGCAGGCAACCAATACCCCGCCGCCAGCGGAAGGTATGGCCCCAGCCGCGAAGGAATCATTGCCGGGGCCGGTTGCCGAACCGCAAGAACTGGTGGGGCCGTAATCGCCGAAAAGGCGGGGCGGGGCCCGACTGGCTAGGCCAAGGGAACCAGTAGTTTCTTCCGGCGGCGGAATTGGGCGCGGTGGACGTGGCCGGCGGCCTTGGCCAGTTCCACGGCGCGTTCGAAATGCTGGCCAACCTGATCGGGGTTGTGGGCATCAGAGCCAAACGTGATCGGAATCCCGCGTTCCTTCATCCACGCGAGGATTTGCAACGAGGGATAGGTTTCGGCCGCGCCGTGGTTGAGCCCGCTGGTATTGATTTCGACGGCCATGCCGGCCGCGGCAACCGCATCCAGCGCGGGCGGGACGATTTCCGCCAACAGTGTTTCGGGCGCGCGGACTCCGGTGCGCTTGACGACGTCGAAGTGGGAGCAAACGTCGTAAAGGCGGGTATCGGCCAATTCGGCCATACGCCGGTAGTAGGTCCGATTCATCTGTTCAACAAACTCGGGCGTGGCGGCCGGATCGTCGGGGGCCAGATCCCAAAACGGTCCCGTGTGGAGGGAGCCGAGAACCAGATCGAAGTCCGCGGCGTCGAGCAGGGCTTGGACATGGCCCTGGACAAGGTCGCGCTGGTAGTCGGCCTCGATGCCGAGCAGGACCTCGCAGGAACCAGCCGCCTGGGCTTCGCGGACATGGCCGAGATAGGCATCGAACTCTTCGCGGGTCATGCGAATGGACGGCGTTGGATCGTCGGGGAAGGGGATATGGTCGGTGCAGGCGATTTCCGGAATGCCCCGCGCCGCCGCCGCGCGGGCATAATCGATGGGCAAGCCCCCAGCATGGCGGCAAAGCTGCGTGTGGGTATGGTAATCGGGTGGCAAACTGGCGGTCATTGGAGGCGCAACCGTACGCCCGGCGCGTCGATCTGTCAACGGACGGGCCTGCTCGTTGGCCGGCAGCTGCCCGCTCCATTTCTTTACATTTGTGCTCCTTATGCTATTGTTTGGGTCCTCAAACATTTCGAGGGCCCAAAAACATCATGAGAATCGAACGGCTCAGTGCCAAGGCGGAAGACTATCTGGAGACCATCCTGCGGCTTTCGGAAACTCCCCGTGGGGCGCGCACCGGGGATATTGCGGCGGCCTTGGATGTCCAGCCCTCGACGGTGTCGGCGGCACTGAAGTCGCTGAAAGAGCAGGGGCTGGCTGAATACACGCCCTATGGCGCGGTCGGACTGACGCCCAAGGGCCGGCAGGTGGCGGAAGACATCGCCGGCCGACATGTTTCGTTGCGCCGGTTTTTTACGGAAACCCTGGGCTTGTCCCAAGAAGAAGCCGAACTGGCGGCCTGCGGCATGGAACACGACGCGACGCCGCTGGTGCTGGACCGCATGGGGCTGCTCGGGGATTTTCTCCGGCAAAATCCCGCGCTGCTGGGACAATGGCATGCGGCGCGGGCCACCGCCAAGGGCGAGCGGGCGCCGGGAGTGGAATCGGGATTGGACGAGTTGCCGCCGGGCGTGCGGGCCGTGGTGGTGGGCATCGACGTGGACAGCGGTTTGCGCAAGCGGTTGGTGGAAATGGGCGTGACGCCGGGGGTCTTGATCGCCGTGGAGCGCGTGGCTCCGCTGGGCGATCCGATCGCGGTAGAAGTGCGCGGCTACCGGCTGTCGATGCGCAAGGCCGAAGCGGCGCGCATTCGCGTCAAATGGCGCCCTGGATTGATTTGAATTTCCGAATATGGACAGACAGGCCAACGCCGCCGCCTTGAGAATTCTGCTGGCGGGCAATCCCAACAGCGGCAAGACCAGCGTATTCAACTGGCTCGCCGGTGCGCACCAGCACGTGGCGAATTATCCCGGCGTTACCGTGGAGAAAAAGACGGCGACGTTCGTACGCGCCGGCCGGACGATCGAACTCATGGACCTGCCCGGAACCTACAGCCTGCTGGCGGCCTCGCCCGAAGAGGCGATCGCCCGCGACGAAATCCTCTCCGGCAATGCCGCCGTCGTGGTGCAGGTTCTGGACGCGACGAATCTGGAGCGCAATCTGCACCTGACGGCCCAGCTCACGGAAATGGGCGTGCCCGTGACCTATGCGTTGAACATGAGCGACGAGGCCGCCGCCCATGGCCTGACCTTCGATCTGGAGTTGATGTCCGGGCTTCTGGGCGGCCCGGTGATCGCCACCAACGGCAACACCGGAGAAGGTACGGATGAATTGCTGGCGGCCGCGCTGCGGGTGGCGGCGGGCAATCCGCCCTGCTCGGGCCGGGTCTTCTACGGAACCGATCTGGAAAGCGCGATCGCGGTCGTGGCGGAGCGCTTCGAAGGCGACGATGCGGTCTCCGCGCGGCGCCGCGCCATCGCCCTGCTGGACGGCTTGCCGGATCCGCATGCGCCGTCCGGCGCGCTGGAGGCCGCCGCGCGCGAAACCGCCCGGCTGGAAAAGCGCGGCGGGCGGCCGCTGGACGTGCAAATCGCCGAAACGCGCTACGGGTTCGCCCGGGGCGTGGCCGTGGAAGTGGCGCGGGAATCTTCGCCCCACGTGCGGCGAGCCAGCACCCTACGGCTCGACGACGTCCTGCTGCACCGGGTCTGGGGCTTGCCGATTTTCGTGGCGCTGATGTGGATCGTCTTCAATCTCGTTTTTGCGCTGGGCGAACCGCCCATGCGGTGGATCGAAGCGAGTCTGGAATGGCTCGCGGGACGAATCGCGGTGGCGTGGCCCGCCGGCGCGGCTCCGTTGCTGCGTTCGCTGCTCATCGACGGCGCGATCGGCGGAGTCGGCGGCGTGGTTTCGTTCCTGCCGAACATCCTGCTGCTGTTCCTGGCGATCGCGTTTCTGGAAGACACCGGCTACATGGCGCGCGTGGCGTTTTTGATGGACCGCATCATGCACAAGATGGGCCTGCACGGGAAAAGCTTCATCCCCATGCTGATCGGCTTGGGCTGCACGGTGCCGGCCATTCTGGCCACGCGCATGCTGGAAAGCAAACGCGACCGCTTCACGACGATCCTGGTGACGCCTTTCGTCAGCTGCGGGGCGCGGCTCACCATCTATGCGCTGCTGATTCCGGCGTTTTTCGCTCCCCGCTGGCGCGGCTGGGTGCTGTGGGGCATCTATTTGACCGGTATTCTCGCGGCGATCGCGGCCGCCCGGTTGCTGCGCGGCACCGTATTCCGGGGCGCGAACGCGCCGTTCGTCATGGAACTTCCGCCCTACCGCTGGCCCACCTGGCGATCCGTGGCCATCCACATGTGGGATCGCGCGTGGATGTACCTGCGCAAAGCCGGCACCGTGATCCTAGCGATTTCGATCGTGCTGTGGGCGCTGGGCACTTTCCCGCGGAAACAGGAGTTCTCGGGCGAAGAGACCCGTTTGGCCGAGGCATTGGAGTATTCCGCCATTGGCCGCATCGGGAAATGGATTGAACCGGCCATTCGGCCGTTGGGCTTCGATTGGCGCGTCGGGACGGCTTTGGTTGGCGCCTTTGCGGCCAAGGAAGTGTTCGTGGCGCAAATGGGCATTGTGTTTTCGCTCGGCGGCGACGAAGTGGAAGCGGATAGCCTGCGGAGCGCGTTGCGGCGGCATTACACCCCGCTGCAGGGGCTGGCGATGCTGCTGTTCTGCCTGCTCAGCGCGCCCTGCGTGGCGACGATCGCGGCGACAAAACGCGAGACGGATTCATGGGGCTGGGCGCTGGGCATGCTGCTGGGCATGACGGGGGTGGCCTGGATCACCACGTTCGTCGTCTACCAGGTGGGCGTGTGGTTGGCGTGGGGGGTGGGATGAACGCCGGCTGGCTGGATTGGGCCGGGGCGGTGCTGATCGTCGGGATCGCGGTCCTGTGGCTGGTCCTGCGCATCCGCCGCAATCGGATGCGTTCGCGGGCGCCCGGCAACAAGTCCGGCACCTGCGCCGCGGGTTGCGCGGATTGCCCCTACGCCCAAGGATGCAAACCACCCTGACGGGCCGGGCCCGCGCCGAGCCGAAAACGCCCAAAATGCGCCCTCTTCCTGCTTGATTTGCATGTCGGGGAGTAAGAAACTGATGCGCCAGACGGATTCTGGGGCCAATTCGGCGGCGGATTACTCGAACCGTTGAAATGGATAACATCGACAGGTTTGCCGACCATGCGCGTTTTGATTGCAGAAGATTCTCCCCGGCTACGCCAATCGCTGGAAACAGCCTTCAAGAACAGCGGTTACCAAGTCGTCGCGGCGGAAGACGGCAAGAGCGCGCTGCGGGAGGCCATGGAACGGGATTTCGATGCCGTTGTTCTCGACGTCATGTTGCCGGGTCTCGACGGCTTCCAGATTCTGGAGCGCCTGCGCAAGGCGGGCAATACCGTTCCGGTCATGTGCCTGACGGCCCGGGACGCCTTGGACGACCGCGTGAAAGGCCTGTCCAGCGGAGCAGACGACTATTTGGTGAAACCCTTTGAACTGCGGGAACTGCTGGCCCGGGTCCACGCCCTTTGCCGCCGGCGCTACAACCAATATGCCCAAACCTTGGCCGTTGGCGATCTCCAACTCGACCGGACCGCCAAGCGCGTGGTTCGCGGCGGCCAGGAAATCCCGCTGCAACCCCGCGAATTCGCGGTGCTGGAACACCTGATGCTGAAGCCGGGACAGGTGGTGGCGCGGCGCGAAATCGAGGAGCACATCTACGAGGATTTGGACGCCCCCGAAAGCAATGCCGTCGATTCGGCGGTCTGCGCCCTGCGCCGAAAAATCGACGTGCCGCCAAATGCCCCGCCCCTAATTCATACCCGGCGCGGATTGGGATACGTGATTTCGGACGAGGAGCCGTGAAGTCCATCTATCGCCTCCTTTCCGGCTGGCTTCTGGCCGGTTTCGGGGTGGCCTGGTTGGCCACCGGATTTCTGGTTTATTCCGCCGTCCGGTACGGCCTGGAAGGCCGATTCGACGCGGAATTGCGCGCCATGGCCTCCGAAGTGCGTTTTCTCCTTCCCGAAGGCCGACTTCTTCAGCAAGCCCAGCCGTCTGCGTACTGGTTCGACTTCTATCGGCCGGACAGCGGCCTGTATTTCGAAGCGTGGGACGAATACGGGGTTTTTTCGGACCGCTCCGCCAGTCTGGGCGAGCGGGAACTCCCGCGGCCGGATTCCGTTGGGGCGGAACCGCGGTTTTGGAACGCGACGCTGGCCTCCGGCGAAAAGGTTCGCCTCGTTGCCCAGCAATACCTTCAGGCCGCGCCAGCCCCTGCCGGCGAAGAAACCTTTCCCATCAACGTGGTCGTGGCCCGCGATCGTCGGCCGCTGGATGCCGCGTTGCGCCGCTTGCTGGCAGCCACGGTATCGGGCGGCATCCTGCTGGTCCCCGTGTTTTTGGCCATCGTCTGGCTGGCGGTCCGGCGCGGCCTCCGGCCGCTGCGGGGTTTCGCCGAGCGCACCGCCGGCTTCGGCATGGATTCGTTGCACGAACGCTTCGAGACCGACGGGTTGCCGGCCGAATTATTGCCGGTTTCCCGGCGATTGAACGAACTGCTAGGACGCCTGGAAGAGGGGATCGAGCGGGAACGCCGGCTCAACCAGGACTTGGCGCACGAATTGAAGACGCCGGTGGCGGAACTGAAAACCATTGCCGAAGTGGCGCTGGCCTGGCCGGAAGCCGACATGGCGAAGAACATCCAAGCCGTGCTGGCGGCAGCCAACCAAATGCAGACGATCATCGACAACATGCTGATGCTGGCCCGGTGGGAACGCCAGACGGAACGGCCCGCCATGGAATCTACGCCTGTGGACCAATTGATCGAGGAGTGCTGGCTGGGATGCGCCGCGGCGGCGCAAGCCAAACAGTTGCGCGTACACACAACGATTTCCGCCGGGGCCACATTGCGGACAAACCCGGAACTGTTTCGCATCGTCGTGGGCAATCTGTTTTCCAACGCCGTGGAATATTGTCCCGCCGGGGGCGAATTGTCCGTTGGTGTCCAGGTCCTTGGGGATCACTTCCAATTGGCGGTGGCGAACACCGTCGAAAATCTCGATGCGGATGCCGTTTCGCATTTGTTCGAGCGATTCTGGAGGCGCGACCCCGCCCGACATGGCAACGGGCATGCAGGACTTGGCTTGCCTCTGGCCAAGACGTGCGCGGCCATTATGGGATTATCCATTGCCGCGGAACTGGATGAGACGCAACACAAGATCGTGTTTCGGCTGTTTCAGCCCTCCGCCACCGCGGGCGGAAATGCGGATTCGATTTGATAGTTCATAGGATTGCATGTCCAATCGGTTCAATGTAACTTTCAAATGGTAATCATCCGGTCATGTAGGTTACCGCAGAATTTGTCGCTGGAGAGGAGCTTTAGTTGCAGTAGCGGCGAGCCATGAATGTTCCAGATCATACTGCTGGTCGGTGGCTGGGTTGGACGCTTGCGGGAGTGGTTTTGCTTTTGGCTGGTCTATTCCGGCTCACAACGGCTTTTATCGAGGCCCCGTCTAGCGGAAGAGCCAGTCTCTTCGGCACGGCGTCCGATTATCCGGAAAAAAGCGCCGAACGGGACCTTCTCGCGCGGTCGTTCTCGGCAACGAAATCGGTTGCGTTTGCCACTGGCTGCAATCCGGAACTCCTCGTCTACAATGGGAAAACGCCGACGGAGAAGGCGCAGGAAACCATCGCGGCGGAGTCAATGCCAAGTGGATCGACGGAAGTATTTATTCCCAACGAGGCCGCGGCCAGCTTGCGCCAACGGCAAATTCTTGGCGCTCGCGTCAATTCCGAAGCCAATCGCATCTTGCGCCGGGTCGCCCGGAAATACCGCTTGACCTCGGATCAACAGGCCCAGGTGTTCCCGGCGATTGCCAATGCCGTACCCGCCTCCGCCGGTTTGGCGAAGAACATGAACGGATCCGTGCAGGAAACTCAATTCGCCGCTCTCGGAATTGCCCCGGAAATCGCGGATTGGTCGGTTGCGGATTCGGCGAACGAGGATTCCGACGTGTTTGCCGCCGCATCTCCAACTGATCCCGATGCCCTGACGACGGATTCTGCGCCAACTTCGACGGCCGGCACCGCCACGCCTGCGAAAGCCAAGGTCAGCTTCGCCGACGACGATGGCTTCGAGACGGCGCTGCAAGCATCCCTGGAGGCGATCGAAGAGCAGTTGGCGCCGTTTTTGAACAACGAGCAGTTGGCCACGATGAACGCCGAGCAGATCGACCGCTACTACTGGTGGGGGGAAATCCTGATTCGGCTTGACGGCGATCTCGAACTCGAAGCGGCCATCCTCGCGGCGGCCCTGCAGCCAACTGCCAGCGCGTCTTCCGGCACCGTTGCAACCAGCGAATCTGAAACTGCCGGCTCCAGCGCGGAAGCGAACCCCGCCGCCCACCTTGGCGGCAACCTGTTCGATCTGCTCGGTCACCAGCCCTGAACGACACCCAGTTGCCCCCCCCCCGGACACGGCCGCGTCCCGAAAGCCCATCGCGACCGGCGTGTGTAGGATTGGATATTGAACGCCCCGCGCCGCCGCTCTTGATTTTTATTATTTTTTTCGGCGCGGTAATCTTCTCGTAATGTTGCCTGTCGTAGGTTGGCAGCGGAAACAGAGAAGCAGCGGCAGCGAATGAGATGAAAACAAGGATCACAACCCGGGAAAGCAAAACAAGGAGAAAGACCATGAAAACCCTAATCTGGACGATTGCACTCGTTCTCGTGACAGGTGTCGGCTTGGCTGCGCAGGCGACCGAGCGCACGTTTGGCGATGGCACGCTGCCGGAATACCTAACGGTATTCGATTTGGACGGCGATGGCGTGCTGTCTGCCGAGGAAATCCAAGCCATGAAAAACGCCCGCAAGGAACGCCACGAGGGCTGGCTGGCCCGCTGGGACACCAACGGCGACGGCATCATCGATGCGGCGGAACGGGCGGCCGCCCAGGAGCAACTCCGGGAGCGCATCGAACTAACGCGCGAGGAACGTTTCGACGAGGCGGATACGGATGGCGACGGGTACCTGACCTTCGCGGAATTCAGCGCCATCCCCGCCGTCCTGGAGCTGGCCGAGAAGAATCCCGACGCTCCGGCAGAGATCTTTGCCCGGCTGGATGCCAACGGCGACGATCAGGTGTCGCTGGACGAATTCCTGTTCCGCATCCGGCAGCACCGGGCCGACTGGCGCACGCCGGCAATCTACGCCGCCGCGGACGTCGACCAGGACGGCTGCCTG